>QNES01000151.1 GCA_003645255.1 Gammaproteobacteria bacterium | reverse complement strand
TTGGTTTCAGTTTCCCATTAGGGGTAGTAAGAGGAAATTAATGTAACGATAGGCGATGGCGCTACTAGTTTCAGTTTCCCATTAGGGGTAGTAAGAATTTTTGCGAAGTTTAGCTGCCAAAGGGCAAATTTGTTTCAGTTTCCCATTAGGGGTAGTAAGCGGTGTCTTCAGAGGCGCATTTTCCGAGCGAATTACTAGTTTCAGTTTCCCATTAGGGGTAGTAAGAAAACTGGATTTCATGCAATCCACAGCTAAGAACTCAGGTTTCAGTTTCCCATTAGGGGTAGTAAGAAAAAAGGATACGTATGTTGCTTTAGCAATTGATTAGTTTCAGTTTCCCATTAGGGGTAGTAAGCATCATATCCGAAGCTACAAATGTATAAATATGAGTTTCAGTTTCCCATTAGGGGTAGTAAGTCATCGTATACGTGCTTCACGGCTTTTTTGCACTCGTGTTTCAGTTTCCCATTAGGGGTAGTAAGGCTTAGAATACCCATCTAAACGAGCCTCAAACTCCAAGTTTCAGTTTCCCATTAGGGGTAGTAAGTGATATAAATTCTGATCCTAAAAGCGATATTGTGAATGTTTCAGTTTCCCATTAGGGGTAGTAAGGCTTAGAATACCCATCTAAACGAGCCTCAAACTCCAAGTTTCAGTTTCCCATTAGGGGTAGTAAGTGTGATACTGGCAGGCTTGTTATATCAAAATAATTGGGGTCAGAGTAAAATTAACCTAATTATCAATCTTTTTGCTGCCCTATTTTTCTAGCAAAATTTATTTTACTCTGACCCCAATTATTCTGGTTGCCCTCTTAATCAGAAAGCAGTTCAAGCCATATTTCATGAGTATCATTGATTATCCGAACGATAGCTTGATAGTTCCTGCAAAGCAATGCAGAACTTAAAAATAAACCATTTGGAAAGATAGGGAGCGTTAATAATTCTCTCTAATTTAATATGCGAGTTAAGAATTAAAAGCAAATAAAAACATATGTGTTATAATATCTCAATCAAAGCACTATTTTGTTTTAAAAGTGAGGCTAGAGAAGTCGATCCCGAAAAACAGAATTTGTTTAGTAGGTATCGGGTGGGCAACAACGTTGCCCAGCCTACTTTTAATATAATTCAATTGACAACATTTTGTGGTTTGCCTTGGAGAAAGGCTTGGATATTTGCCACAACCCTATTTAATAATTGCTGTCGTGCGGTTTGAGTCGCCCAAGCAATATGAGGGGTAATAAAACAGTTTGATAAGCTAAACAAAGGGTTATCAGGTGTAGGCGGTTCGACACTTAACACATCTAAACCGGCTCCCGCAATTTTACTTGCCTGCAACGCTTGTGCTAAAGCTTGCTCATCAATCACAGGACCACGACTGGTATTGATGATAAAAGCCGATGGTTTCATTAAGGCTAAACTTTGTGCATTGACAAGATGTTGCGTTTCGCGTGTTAGAGGACAATGCAGACTAATCACGTCACTTTGTTGAAATAAAGTCTCTAAATCGACATTTTTAACACCCGCAACCGGTTTAGGGGTACGTTGATAAGCCAAAACGGGCATTCCAAAAGCCTGTGCCACTTTTGCAACGGCTTGTCCAATGGCACCTAACCCCACAATACCCATCGTCAAGCTTTCTAAAGCTATCAAGGGTTTATCCCAATAACTAAAATCCTGATGATTGCTCCAACGTCCAGCCCTGACTCCCTCAGCATGTAAGCTGACATGTCGCGTCAATTCTAACAACAAAGCAAATACCATCTGCACAACCGATGGCGTACTATACGCAGGGACATTAGTCACAATAATTTGCTGTTCACGGGCTGCTGGGGCATCAATAACATTATAACCCGTTGCCAGTACACCAATGTACTGTAATTTGGGTAATTGTGCAATCGTGGTACGCGAAAGTAATACCTTGTTAGTCAAGATAATTTCAGCATTTATCGCACGTTCTACAATTTCCTCAACGGATGTGCGCTCATAAATATCACAATGCCCTAAGGATTGCAAAGAAGCCCAGCTTAAATCACCAGGATTTAAAGTATAACCATCTAATACAACAATATTCATATTATTATTTACAAATTGTGAGGTTTTCTCGTTTTTTCCTCAATTTTGTGAAGAACTAAAGCAACATTTTGCGTTGTAGTTTGCGCCGCGTTCCTTCATGAACGAAACCCAGCGCATTCCCTCATTTGGAAAATTCAAGTGAGATATCACGAAATGCCTTAGATATTGAATGGAGTACAACGCCCCTTTCTTGTTCTGTTTCCGCTAATTTCCAGTCAATGCTGAATTTTTCAGATAGCCTAACCAGTGCAATATTCTTTCGATGTGTTTTATCTCTTAGAAGGCTAAAATTAAAGATCGCATCCAGCCCTGAAGAAACGAGTACTGCGCTTCCCATACCAATTGTCACTTCTGGCGAAGCAAAACAGCCTGCTTCTGTGAGAGAAGGGGCAGATAAATTAAGCGTTATGAGGGCAGAACCGACCGGTTGTATAATCTTTGTCGCAAAGAAAAATACGGTTGCCAGCCATTCGTATAAAGTTGTCTTATTAGCTTCGGCAATAATTCGGTTCTTCAATTCATGGTTTATTTCTTTCACTTTATTCTCCTTTTAGTACCAAAATCGAAATAGGGCAACCACAAAGGGATTGCCCTACCAAATACAGGTTTTAAAGAAATACTCTTTTTTGAAAAAATAGTATTTCTAATAGGTTTAGTGTGATGGTATATTTTTTACAAGAAATCACTTTAAGGTTTTATCCCCAAACCGTATTTTTTGACTTTTGCCATTCCAAGCTCGAATTGTTGAGCATAATAGTCAGCCACTTTTTTAGGATCGAACGTTAGAAAAGTGCCGCCAGATTCAAAGTGTTGAATAAATACCTTTCCAACGGCATAAGTGGATGCACCACCAAAGACGGACATACTAGCCATGCCTGTCAATTGTCCATAAACCGGTATGGTTTTTACCCAACTAAAGACATTGCCGGAAAATGATACGGGAGCACATCCTCCTAGCAACGCTGCTATCAATGACTTTCCACGATGTTGTGAAAAATCAATATCATATAGATCAGCTAAACCACGTAGCATGTCTATTTGGATGCCTGATAACACAACCAGATCCACCCAAGGAACCGGCACTAAGCCTACAAAGATTGAGCCAACAGTATGTTTTCTAACAATTTCGTCTGCCCTATCTGTTTTCGTTTTTATCTGTACCATTTAACTCTTTCCTCCAGGAAACGACAGACCTGACAGGTTTTTAAAACCTGTCAGATCTTATTGAAATATATTCAGTCAAACAAATTCCAGTCTTCTATATAGTTGCTCACCAGAAATTTTGGATGTACCCACTCAGCACGATGCTTGACGGTATCATAGAGAATATATTCATCTCTTCTAAAAAAGTAAGCTCGTCCATCTTCCCGAAGAAATGCCGCATCAATCTTATCAAAAGTGAGACCATACCACATTGGGCTAATCTGCTTTGGATAACCGGAATCAACCTGACGTTTGACAGGATTATAGCGAATATACTGTTTTTCCATAAAGAAATAAATCGTTTCGGAATCGACAGGTAATATTGCGTCAATCCGCTCAAAGGTCACGCCGGGCCATTCTTCCGCAATAGGCTTGGGATAGCTTTCTTCAATTTGGTTGCTATCAATATCCAAGCAAACACATTGGTCCCCTTTGAAAAGAAATAGCTTGTTACTGAGGATTTCCCCATCATGTGATTTCATTTTGGGTCCCTTTATTGCAGCATCCACTGTATCAAACCCCGGTATTTCTAACAGTGCTGGCCAAAGCTCAATGATGGGTTTAGCTTCTCCAGTCTTGCGTTTTTCCACATTATAACAAGTATATTCTTTACCCCTGATAAATAGCACTTGTTCTTCGTCAAAGTTAAGTACAGCCGATAATGGAGTGAAAGTCGTTATCGCTTTATAAGCCTCTAAAAGGGCTTTCGCCTTTTTTTCATCAGGAATGAGGGTCCAAATACCGGCTGCCTCAAATTTGATCACCTTGGGATTTTCTTTAAGTGCTTCCAACCAATCATTATAACTATTTTCTTGGAGTGATCGCAGCGCACCCAGTTTAGCGGGATCCCCCCCTTGCCCTAACACGACACACTCAGATGCTGTGTGTAATTTTTCGCGCACCTTTTTCACATTGGCATCTAAAGTGTCACCCTCCGTCGCATAGCAAGCATTAAGCACTTTTCGCAATTCTGGTTTTGTAATGGCTGTTTTAGCAATGGCAAAAGCCAGCATCGCTTTACCACCGATCCATGCTCTTTTAATATAGTGAGTACCATACTGCTCAAAGAACCTCTCATATTCCTTTCTATACTTATATTGAAAGGGCAATGGCAACTCAAAATTAAGTTGTTCAGACATTTCCGTTACATTAGGCAGATAAAGCGTCCAAAAGGGAATAAAAGAAATTATCGCAGCATAGTAAGAATCTTCTTCAGAATGCAATTGTTTAGTTTGCCCCATTCTGACATCTACACTAAAAACGTTATGACTAGTAGCAAGGTGGCTATCAACCTTAAAATGCTTATCAAATTCTTCCCATGAATCTTCAATAATAACCTTGTGCTCCGTTGGGAGCGGATGATTTGCATCCACGGCGTACCCATCAGCAGGTACAAAATAGCTTTGTCCCGTTTCGATGGCGTGAAAAATTTGGTTGTGTTTTGTTCTTTTCAAAAGAACGTCTTTTAACTCATAAACTTGATGAGGCTTTAACCTAACACCACGCCCTACCATATCTAGTCCAATAATAGGAGGGAATGCCTCAGTATCATGCGTTTTTTCGGAAGGAGGGGGTACCTCCTCAGCAGTTTCTTCTGAATCGCTAAATAAACTCTTTAAATTAAAAAATGGCATAAAATAATCCTTTCAACTAGCATCCAAGATTGACTTTGGCATTGAAAAAAATAACTTATGTTCGACGAATTTATTTTTCTGAACATCTATACTTCACTGCAGTCAAATTTGTGAAAATGTTGATCAATCAGTATAGAAATTTTTCAAAAAATAGTATTTCTTGAATGCCCAAACCAGTATAGAAATCCGATTTTTCAAAAAATTGGATTTCTGAATGAATGAATTTTTACAGATTTCAAGTACGCTAATTTTGACTTGACATTTAAAAAAATGTTAAATAACAATAAGTTATCAACTTTGGCAAAAACTATTCCAATTTCTATTGTAAAAAACTTAGTTTATACTGCACGCGGGCATAACTTAAACTTTTATGTAGGCTCCTAAAGGCTCAATGCCTTTGGAATTGAACAAGTTATTTTTCGATGACAATAAATCCTTTCTGTTTTGTTTTATAGTGAGGGGCTATGGCTTCTAGTACTGAATACCATGGTATCAAAAATAAAAAATGCAATTTGTAAATCCACTTTTCTTTTAAATTCATAACCCCAATGATGTACGCTGTATAATAATGCAATGCACCAAAAATGCAAAACCATTTGATAAACGTTGGCAATTCAACAAAGAACCATAAAGGAAATAGTAACCATGAACCGAAAATGCTGAGTTTCCACATCACAATTCTTATACCCGCGAAGGATAGGGTTTTCCATTCAGACTTTATCACATCCTGTTCTAATCCTTTGTACCACCTGTTTCTTTGCTTAATGAAGTCCATGAAATTGTGAGGCGATAAAATTGAAATAACGGTTTTCGATTGCCAAAACTTATATCCTTTTTTAACTAATTCTCTTGCAAAGGCAAAATCCTCCGTAATGGTATATCTATTGAATGACACCTCCTTTAAAACATAACCTTTACATAATAATAATTCGCCATGTATCCCATTAATGGCAGAACCCAGTAATCCCGTTCCAAATCTAAAAAGACTCAAATCATCAAACCATCTTAGGTGATCTGCAATAAAAGTGATTTTAGATCTGCCCATTCTAGGTTTTAAAATGCCGCTGGCACAAACATAGCCTTTTCGTTCGTAAATAGGTATTTCATAAAGAAAATCATCGGTCATGACTTTGTTATCATCATCTATAAAAGCATACCATTTTTTTTTGTCAACATAACGTCTGATGAAGTATTCGATGGCTCGTCCTTTAGCAATCGCTTTGCATGTAAACGTTTTGGGAACGATGATAAGTCGGCACGCCATTTTTGTCTTGACAAACAGTTTGATGACTGCTTCCAAATCACATCCTTCATCTATAACGATATTGATAGTGACGTTACAGCCAAATTCCCTAAAATGATATTTTATACATTCAAATAATGAATATTTGACGGATTGGGAAGCTTTACTTACAATGACCAATTCAACGTATGTTGCTCTTTTACCATCTTGTTTGACTTTATATAGTAAAAAAGAAGTCCAACCCAATAGCGTATAAATGCTAATGAATGACCAATGTATTGATAGAAATAGTGTAAAAATTTCCAGGAATGTCATAAGTTATCAAGAAATAGGAATCACTTTCAGAAATCCGATTTTTTCCCAAAATCGGATTTCTTATAATGTTCAATATATAGAACTATAGCATTAAGGAATAAATATAGGTACGGTCGCAACTATATCATTCTGGATTAGCGGAAATCCAGGATAACCCTTGTCAGGACCTTCTTTCATCCATTGATGAAATTTCTGATCGGTGTCATCATCAATCCGCAGTAAAAGAACTTTCATCTCCCGCTTATCATTGGAATCATTACCTTCATGAATCATATTGGAAGAACAGTTTTCATCTCCCACGGGGAACTTGGGAAAATGCTTCGCTTGTTTGACATCTTCGATGGATATCCAAAATAGCTTGCCCTCCGCTTTATCCTGCGTGAAATTTTTGATATTGCAGGTTACACTAAAAAAACCATTCTGGGGATCAATCTCTGTGCATGGCAAAGGGGAAGTGATAGCATATTGTTGTTCCGTCACTTTGCCTTTGTCCTGAAGCATCATTTCGCATGATGTAGAAGGGGAGCCTAAATTATCTTCTATCTGTGCTACACTTTTCTTCCCATCATCACAACCAACGAAAAAAAAAGTTGAGGCAAGTACAGCCCCAAAAAGTTGTTTTTGCATAAATGCTTCCTTTACTGAAAAATAAATTAAGATAACTAAGCAATGAAAATTTTAAAAAATCAAAGCTTTAGTGCCTGAGCGAAAAAATCAGGACGAACACTCATCCTTACAAAACAAATGTCGGAAAAAACGACCGCAACTGCCTTGTGAAACTTCGTTGTCCGTTTATGGATAAAGATATTTACCTAACAATCTATAGTACAACTATCAGATCAATATGTACAATAAAAACGGTCTGAAAAAATATCGCATCGGGATAATTTTATAAAAAATGACACTCTGGAGAATACAATTAATATATACTTTAAATGGCTTAAATATGGCATGTTATGTAGGGTCTAACCAAGAATGCCAACGCGAATAGTCATTAAATGATGGAAATTTTATTGCGCTACTTCAATCAATGATAAAGACATTAGTTTAGATTTTGTGATAATATCACTTATTAATTATATAGACGTTCAGAAAAATAATTTAACTTCGGTAACGAAGTTTCACACGATAAACCTTTCAATCCTCGAATACCTGACAGGTTTATTGTAGGGATAAACACGCAGGTTTGCTCCCCTACGTTTGTTTTGCGAACTGATGTGTTTGTTCTTATTGAAAATTATTTTTCTGAAAATCTATAGCTAAATGGAGAAAATTTAATTGGGTAAAATATTTACTAAATCCATGGCTCGAAACATCTTCCATGGTAGTTCAGCATTTTTTATCTTACTGTTTCTTGTTTTAACTTTTGATACCAGCATCGCTTTGCCAGAACGTGATCACCGGGAAAATATCACAGAGCAAGTAGCAAAAGGCAAAACGGTTTGGGAAATAAACAACTGTATAGGTTGTCATACTTTGCTTGGGGAAGGGGCTTATTATGCTCCAGAATTGGGTAACGTTTATAAGCGTTTTGGTAATAACAAAGAGGCTATTAAAGGTTTTATCAAAAGTCGTTCTAAAAATGGTATGCCGGGGCGACGCAGCATGCCTCAATTTAACTTCACTGAGGAAGAGTTAGATGCTCTCGCTGAATTTTTAAAATGGACTTCAGAGATTAACACCGCAAATTGGCCACCTAATATTCAAGGTTAGGGAGAAATAATAGATACGGTATTCATCACATACCAAACCCTATTTTATTGGTATACTCCGAAGTTGTCAAGTTTTTGAATTACCGAAAAGACTATATTTACTGTAGGGGCAGACTTGCGTGTCTGCCCTTCTGAAATTATTTATTTGAAAAACTGTAGGAACTGGGAATCAAGAACGAATAATTAGGAATTATGAATATGAATTACAAACTTTCAGCAAGCAAGCCTAAAAAACTATAAAATTAATCCCCTTGAACCTTGTCTGCGTTTTGATACCGATGCTCAAATGCGCAAAATTAAACCTTATACTTCAAAAATTATAGGTTTTTATAGAACAGCATAGTAATGTAACTCATTGATTTATATGACCTTTACTGGTTTGTAGAAACTCTCAAATACCTAACAAATAGGTTTATTTATGCAAGCAAATGAAATCACATATGTGCTTAGAACAGATTTGCACGAATCCTTGCGAAACAGCCAAATCGATCCATCTAAGTTAAGCCCTTTTCAAAAAATTTTATTGATCGCTGATGGTACCTTAACAAACTTATTAGAAGCTTTTTTAAATGAACCGATTGGCGTTGTTAAATTATCTGAAGAAATCGTTTCAATCACAGCAGATATTCTGCCCTTAGAAATCAAAGCAGGTACTGAAGTGTTGGAAAGAAAAATACTGCTTTGCGGCAAAACGAGCCAGCGTAATTGGCTTTATGCTGATTCCATTATTGTTCTTGAGCGAGTGGAGGAAAAGTTTAGAAAAAAACTGATTAAATCTCATATCCCCATCGGAAAACTTTGGGTAGAACATAAAACGGAAACGTTCAAAGAAATCGTCACTTATATCCGGGAACCCGCTGGAGATTTATCCGATTATTTTGATATTAAAAGAGAAGAAAAATTGCTCTCTCGTACTTATCGCGTTTTTTCTAATCGTTATCCCGTCATGACGATCACAGAAAAATTTCCAGAAAACTTTTTTTAGACTAGCCCGTTTTTATTATTAATAAGGAAATAGAAAAATGAAGTTCATCAGTCAATTTTCCAACACAACCAGTTCGCTGTTAAACGTGCAGACGGATGGTGAACATCAATGTGCTTATCAAAATATACCAAGCATATTTTAAAAAATTCAAAATCACTTGACAAAAAGAAATATTAGTACTAAAAATTGTCTAGTTTTTGAATGTGAAAATTCTGTACCTAGTGCATTAGTTCTACTGTATCTATAGAAATCCGATTTTTGGAAAAATCGGATTTCTCATGAGTAATGAGGAAATCAAATTGAGATTGAAATGTGTAAAGAGTAGCATGGGAATAACACTCATGCTTTTGGCAATGGGGGAGTATTGTTATTCTCAACCTCCCCCTTCCGATTCTGATACGAAACAGAGTTCGGCAGATGACAGTTGGATTTCTAGGGGTGAATATCTGGGCAAGTGGTGGCGGATAAATCCAATGAAATATCAGCCTTTGCCTAATCCCCTGTTGTATCATTTGGAAGGAGGTTATTCTTATTCAGAAGCCAGCGGTAATCTTAATACGGAAGTCCATACCGGAAATGCGACGCTGACATTAAGGAAGAACCTATTCACCAGTACTTCTAAGTATCGTATCAGTAATCGTAATACAAATGTTTCTCTTTTGAGACAGAGTACTAATACGAAAGAGCAATTTTTCGGTCAAAGGTTTCACTTTGCACTGATGGATAACTTGTCAATTATTGCCGGTGCTATGTGGGAGAAGAGTAGCACCAAATATTTGGAAGATCGTTGGATTTACTACGGTGGGCTAAAATGGAACCTGTTCGATACCCCGAAATATAAGGTGAACTTGATAGGGAGTTATGGTAAAACAGAAACGACTTTTATGAGCAAGAGGATACGGGAGAAGGTATATTTCAATTTTCCATCGGTAGAGGATTATAATTCAAGTATTGCGTTTTTTCATCAGGATCTGAGCTGGAAGATCAATGACAATGTCACCTTTTCTGAATCAGTGGGTTATGGGTTATTTTTAGAGGATTCTGAGTATTATTTTGTCAAAACCAACTTCAAGTTGGATTTCAAGATAGCAAAGAATTTCTCCATTTTCACTTCGTATGATATTGATTACGATTATAACTTGTTTGTTAAATCCGTTCAGGATTATCTTGATGCACGCAGTGCGGCTGGGCTGAGATCGGGTGAGATGGAGACAACAGATACTAAGATAAGTGTTGGCATTAAATTCAATTTTTAATATCAGAGGTGCAGCGTCTGCAAGGTGTGCATGGTATTAAAAAAACAGGGCATACCATTTTTTGAAAAAATGGTATT
>QNES01000150.1 GCA_003645255.1 Gammaproteobacteria bacterium | reverse complement strand
CGATCCAATGATATGACCGGTTTCCATTTGCAAACATAATATATCAGGGAATAGATCAGCAGACTTTGTCTGAGCATCCAAAATGATTGCTATAGGTTCAACCCTTTGAACTAACTGATGAAGTTCTTCATCCGTCAATTTGCTATCAAGCAAGACTACCGTTGCATCGTTCTGAACGAGCGCAAAATAAGAAAACATCCATTCTGGGCTGTTTTGCCCAAGAAGTACGACACGATCACCAGGACAAATACCTATTTTTTTTAAGTATTGCGCACGTTCCTGAATGGCTCTTTGAAGCGCCTCAAAAGTCACTTCTTGGTGTACCTCATGTCCAATAAGGCGCAGTGCTAAGGCGTTGGGTTGAACTTCCGCCTTTTTCGTGATGGCAATTAACACAGAATCTTCAGTTCGGAACATATTCCCTCCATTTATCATATTAATGAAAAGTTCGGTTGGCAACAAAAGGACATTGCCCACCTACATAACTTATACTTTAACCGGCTGAAATTTGGATTTTTATGTAGGGTGGGCAAGTCTTTTTTTTGCCCACCAACAGTTAAAAAAAAAGTCCAAAATTTACCCGTTAGTAGTATAATGGCATTGGGTAGGAACGTGCGAAGGTATTGAGTTTATAGAAATGGCTTTTTCAATTGTAGTTGATTTGAAGTTTACCTTCAGTTAACCACAGCCCTAATTCACCTAACCAACGACCTTCAGGCGAATTCATCAGTTCAAGATAACCATCGTGGATGCCCTGTAGCAAGGTACGAACTTCAGTATTATGTACGGTCGCTTCTTCTAGCACTTTGTATAACACCGCCCGAACTTCTGAAACGCCCATCTGTTTCATGCACAGATGCACTGCTTGTTCAAAATGATGATTTGGTGGCGAAGATTTTGTTGTCGTTTCAGCTAATTTGTTTAAACGATCCAAAATCAATGTTTTTCGCTCTGCATTAGGCAATTGTTTCAGAGTTTCTGGATAAATAGCTTGCCCTAAGTAATAATTCTGACGTGTATAGCCAGCTGGAAACTCTAAGCGCGTTTTCAACGGTTCAATCGGCAAACCACCCACAAAGCCGACGGGTACAATGGGAATATCTAGTTCGATTGCCAAATCAATAAAAACGGCACTCAATTGTTTTACGGGTTGCCGACAACTGAGGGCACGAGTACCATCGACATGGATCAGCAGGGAACGCCCTTCTTCAATCATCACTTTTTTGATGTTGCTAAGGAGTTCAAGCATAGAGCGTTGATCGTCTCTATCAAAATAGTACATCAATTCAGGGTTTTTGAGCGTCGGATAGGAATAAAGATGATTCAACAATTGACTAATCCAACTATCCTGATGTTCCGCTTTTGCCACGACGTTAATAGGATAGCCTGTAAGTGCAGACAGGCTAAACCCAAAAAGGATAGATTCGACGCCAACCTGATGATTAGCTAAGTAAAGCACCGATTTACCTTTAATAGAATCAAACTTAGCCGATTCATCATACACCACATTATCAACAAAACGCCGAAACAAGGCACTCAACAACACTTCTCCTGGCCATTCAGCAACATTCAAGAAATTACGCCAAAATGGGAGCAACTTGGCAGAATCATGTGCATATGATGGAACAAATAAATGATTCAATTGCTGACTAATAGTCACTTCAGTATCAAATATCCGTAAGTAGACTTGTCCTTGCTTATTATGGGATGTGATATTAGCGACTAACTTGTTGTCAGTGCTAGATTGTATCTCCATAGAAACGTAAAACGTTTCCCCTTCAGCAATTGAATGATAATATTCGCCTTTTTGACACAGCAATGGCAAACTAGCTGCCTGATAAAAATGCCGCACCCAAATCAACATACATTGAAATTGTATATCGGCGGCAATGGGATTAAAAGCCAGTGCCGGAAATTGTCCCAGTTGCTTTTCATCGAGTTGTGGCAACACACATTCAACTGTCATTCTTTCTGGACTAATATTTAAAATCCGTTTGATCCCTTGAAAACTCGGACCATGAAACAGAGTACCATCTTGATAGGATGACAGTTTAAGCAGTGCCTCATCCTGTGTGTCATCATAGGTGCCATAAACAGGCATTGATGGAATCTGCAATTTAAATTTTATCCGGACATTATAATAATAGCGGGGTTTGCGAGTCGTGGTTTCACTCCAGATAGTGGCGTTTAATTCAACTTCATCTTGGGATTTGTTGATTTCTTTCAAATCAATAATATACTCGTTTGCCAACGTCTCATCAAAAACAATTCCCTTTAAAACTTTGTAATTTTCGCAACTAAAAAACTTATACCCTGGATAAAGCGGTAGGCAGGTATTGGCAAGCCATGCTAATGCACAAGTGACTGGTAATACAGGATGTCCACCAATGGCGTGATCGTGTAAAAAGGGATTCGCTTCTAAAGTCAACTTTCGGCGGATACGGTAAGTTTGTAATTCTGGCTCTAACTCTCCAGAAAGTGGAAGAAACGGACTCCCAACTAACACTTGCACCACTTCATGGACAGAAGCCCTTAAGTCATCAACCACCATTTTTGTCCCAACTTCAATAGGAATAACATCAATATTGCGTTGAGCAAATAATTGCTTTAATTCAGGTGTCACCATGCCGCCATCCCATGGTCCCCAATTGAATGAGATGACATGACAAGTTGGATAGTGGCGTTTATAGAAATGGGCAAATTTATTGAGAATTTCGTTAGCTATCGCATAATCTGATTGACCAATATTCCCGTAAAATCCAGCGGCTGATGAAAACAACACTAAATGCTCCAATTGACTGACGCAAGCCAACATGGATTGCAATCCATTGACTTTAGTAGAATAGACGTTTTCAAAGTCCTGTTCCGTTTTCTTTTCAATCAATTTATCCGCCAATACACCTGCACCGTGAATGATGCCGGTGATGGAACCAAAATGTTCAACTGCGGTTGCTAGTTGATCTTGTAAAGCTACCGCATCTGTAATATCGACACTGAGATATTTTGCCTGCCCACCTGCTTGCACAATGGCTTGCAGCGTTTCATCAATCTCCCGTTGCCCAAATATCGCCTTTAACTGCTTTTGGACTTTGATAGGTGTTGGTTTTTCACCCTGCGCTTGGATGTTTTTTATAATCCGTTGCTTTAATTCTTTTTCATCCACACAGGCTTGAGCATAAGCGGGTTCATGGGTGCATTTTGTGCGCCCCAATAAAATAAATTTGCACTGAAATGCTTTTGCTAATCCGATAACGCATTGTGCCGTAATTCCGCGCCCACCGCCACTGACGAGAAACACAGAATCGGCACTCAATTGCCTCGAATGTTTACCTCCAAAACTTTTGGGAAGTGGGGTATTGATTTCAGCAACCAGCGTAGTACGTTTTTGTTGAAGATTATACCCCACTTCAGTTATTAAAAAATTGGGATCATAAAGTTCAGCAATAATCAATTCAGCTGATATTGAATCCCCCAATTCTTGACTTAAATCAATGGCACGACAAAATACGTGCTCCCATTCCATGTTCAATGTTTTAGTCAAACCAAAAAAACCACCACTGATTGGATTTTGGAAAGACTGCTTTTGCCCTAAACCCAATTCTCCATCAAAACGAGTCACGCTAAAAAACCAACTACGACTGTGTGCCGTCAATGATTTTTTTAGATGTTTTGCGATCAAAAAAACGGATTTGAGGATACTTTTTTCAGATTCGCATCCAAGAATATTATCCTTCACACCTAAAGTTAACGGATTCAAATGGACAAACGCGCTAATTTGCCCATAATTGTTCGTAATTTCCGCTAATTGTTGTTTTAAATGCGCTTCACTTAAATCCTTTAGCACCACTTGATTAATACTTGCCGGCAATACTGAACGCTTGGCAATAATAGAGGCTGGAAAATGGAGTATATTAACAATCCAGCCTCGCTCAGTAAGCCCTTTAGCTAATGCAATCGTTGTAGGACTTCCATCATCAGTGAGTAAACAGACATGATCAGAATGCCAAGTTAAGTCTAAACAATCAGGTGCCGGCAACTGTTTCAGTTTGACTTGAAGCTGTTGGATATGACTATTTGGCTCTTCCTCAAACCTCAAATCTTCATTTGAGGTTAATTGAGTTTCACTTATTTTTTTTTTTCAGCCTGACCCATGTATTCAACTATTTCACCTAAAGTACGCAACTCAGCCAAGTCGTCCGGATTAACGGGTGGTAAATCTGGAAATTGCTCTTGCATTGCGCCGAGAATTTCTACTCGTTTAATGGAATCAATGCCTAAATCAGCCTCCATGTCCATCTCAATTTCTAACATATCCGCCGGATAACCTGTTTTTTCACTGACGATGCTTAACATGGCTTGAGTTAGGGGTCCCAAGTCGGTTTCATCTTTTGCAACAGGGCTATCATCTTGCAAAGGTTGAGAATCATTGCTTAAAATGGGTTCAGGAACACTGATGGGTACTGAAACCGGTTCTTCGGGCATAACAAAATTTGATTCGACAGGAGTCGAAATAGAAGAAGGCGTAGAAAAAGCTGCTGACTCCTTATTAACTGTTTGCGTGGGTGAAACAGGGGAAGACGATTCGATTGGTACATTCGTCGCCGCCTTGGATAACATTGGCATTGATGCTGTCGCATCATCGTTAGGCAATTGAGAATGTGGCATCAATTGCAAAACGCTTTGCGAATATTCCACTTGATTCTTCAGATATTGCTCATGGACGCGCTGCATTTGGGCTTGATGCTCATGAAAATACGTCATTCCACGCTCAAAACTTTCTAACATGGCAGGGGGACACTTGCCATTGGTTAATAAAGTATACTGCTGCTGCATGAGTTGAAAAAACTGTTGAGAGTATTCTCCCATATTTTTCAGATACTGCTGATGAACAATATGCCCACTTTCTCCTTGAGGAGAATTTAACGGCATTTGGGTTTGTTCTAACATACGCTGGCTATTGTCAAGTGATTGTGTCATAGTTTGATTATCGTTAGTAATGTGGGAGTCATTCGATTTAGCTTTGGACTGCAAAGCGTTTTCAAAAACTGCCCTCGTTTTGTCGCTGACATAATTTGCACCGTTTATAGATACTGTCAAGCCTTTTTTGTGTGTATCGGAGGTTTGTGGTTTACATTGGTATGGTTCAAAGTTGTGTAAAGGCAAGCCGGCAACCCGCAATTGGATAACGGCTTCGCGTAATTGGCGATCACTATCTTTTTTGCTACTCGCATTGAGTGCGATTGCTAAATGGGGTTTATCCTCAAGGATATTCGTCACCAGGGCAGTTAAAATCTTGCGGGGACCAAATTCAACAAAGAAATAGGCACCGGCAGCATACAGAGTTTCAATATTGCGCTTAAAAGCGACCGGCTTGAGCATATGTGATGCCAATATTTTCCGAATCTCGTCTGGATTATCTGGATAAGGGGTACCCGTGATATTAGCATAAATCGGTACTTTTGGACGATTGAAGGTAACTGTATTTAACGCTTGTGCAAAAGGTTTCTGAGCGTGTTTGACAAGCGGTGTATGAAAAGCAGCTGACACCGGCAATAGTACTGTCGAAAAATCTCGTTTTTCAAACTCTTGTTTGATTTTTTCTAAGTCCGGTGTAGGTCCACCCAAAACGACTTGAATATTGGAATTCCAATTAGCAATAGTGATATTCTGAAATTTATCGACGATGTTTTGGACAGCATTGAGGTCTCCAGTGACTGCTAACATGGCGCCTGCATCGAAATGGGGGTCTGCCGGCGATGCCATTGCTTGACCCCTTGCTTGGGCGAGGAACAAATAATCTTCATCACTAAAAATGCTTGCAGCCCACAGTGCTGTTAGTTCGCCAAAACTATGCCCTGCGACAAAATCAGGCTGAAACCCAGCTTGTTGGAGTATTTTGTAAAGTCCAAGACTAAAAGACCCAATGGCAGGTTGGGCATTTTCTGTTTGTTGCAATGCGGCAATTTGCGCTGCCTTTTGCTCTTTGTCAAAAACGGGAGAAGGAAAAACGATGTTTGAAATCGGTGGCAATCCCTTTTTGTGCAACGTATTGTCTATGTCAGTATAAGCTTGACGAACTTGGGGAAAATTGAGTGCGAGTTGCCGCCCCATTTCTAAATATTGCGAGCCTTGCCCTGAAAATAGAGCGACCACTTTTCCTTTCGTCTCAAAACCCGTTTTGCGGTAATAGATACCTTTTGGATGTTCAAAAGATTCTGCCGCTAAGTGTTTTTTCAATAAGTCAATGGTAATGTGTAGCAAGTCACACGCCTCGCTAAGCGATTTAGCGATAAATCCGACTCTTGCAGCGGCAATAGGCATTTCCAAAGAGTGTGAAGAATCAATCAGTTCTGCAAAAATACCCTCCCCGCTATCGGATTGCAACTGTGTCAGCATTGCCCCACACCGTTCTAACAATTGCACAGGTGTTTTTGCTACCAGCAAGATTGAGGCAGGGGTATTATGTAAACGGTAAGCACTGGCATGTTCAGCTTCATATTCTTCCAAAACAACATGAAAATTAGTGCCTCCAAAACCAAAAGCACTCACTCCAGCCCGTCTAGGTACCTTACCTTCAGCGCGAAGCCAAGGACGGGGTTCGGTATTCAAATAAAACGGTGATTGTTCAATTTCAAATTGAGGATCAGGTTGAGTAATATTAATAGTAGGCGGTAATACTTTATGATGTAGTGCCAGCGCCGTTTTAATCAAACTCGCGGCACCAGCAGCTGATTTGGTATGACCAATCTGCGATTTTACACTACCCAGGGCAATATGTTGTTTCCTTAGATTATTTTCGCTAAAAGTCGTATTTAAAGCGATAAATTCTGAGGGATCACCCGCCATGGTACCCGTGCCATGTGCTTCAATCAAGCCCACACTTGTCGCTGCAAACCCTGCATCGTCGTAAGCACGACGCAACGCAAGGGACTGTCTGCTTGAACGAGGCGCGTAAATGCTTTTATATTTACCATCACTGGATGTGCCAATGCCTTTAATAACGGCATAAATACGATCCCTATCTCGTCGTGCATCTTCAAGACGTTTCAACACTAACATTCCAATGCCTTCACCAATCATCATTCCATCTGAATCGACATCAAAAGGTTTCATGTTTTGTTGTTTTGAAAAAGCAGGCGTTTTGCTAAAACACATATACATAAAGATCGAATTATCCGTATCGACACCGCCGGTGATCATCATGTCGCTACGATATTCCGTTAATTCACTCAGTGTCATTTGAAGTGCCGCTAATGAACCGGCACAAGCGGCATCAACTACACAATTAATTCCACCTAAATCCAAACGGTTAGCAATCCGCCCTGCAATGACGTTGCCTAACATGCCAGGAAAAGAATTTTCTTCCCAGGGAATATAGCCCAATTTTATTTTCTCGATAATTTTTTGGGCATCCTCATCCCCAATACCGCTGTTTTTTAAAACGCGTTCCCATAAGGGGTATTGCAAACGAGATACCAATGGCGTAATTAATTTTTGTCCGCCACCAACACCCAAAATAACACCGGTTCGCTCCCGATGACGATTGTCAGCAGCATAACCGGCATCCGCCATCGCTTGCTTGGCAACGATTAGCGATAGCAATTGGGAAACATCAGTCACTTCTAGAATATTTGGGGGTAATCCAAATTCCATCGGATTAAAATCAATATCCGGGATAAAACCGCCGCGCTTACAATAGCTTTTGTCAGGGGCACTGGGATCGGGATCGTAGTAATCTTCAATGTTCCAACGCGATGGGGGTACATCGGTAATGGAATTTACCTTATTAATAATATTTTCCCAATATTCGCGCAAATTTTTGGCTTGCGGAAAAAGTCCAGCCATGCCAATGATTGCCACCGGGGTTTGTTGTAATGGGGATTTCATTTTATATGTTATGGAACGTTTTTTATTTTATCAATGAACTTGACAATGTCATATTTCAATAAATTTGACCGTGTTCATTATATTTAGGCAAATCGCAAAAATCATATACTAGCACAAGGATTTGTTTCGACAATATTCAATCAACGTAGGATCAATCCTTTATGGTTGCACAATGCTATATTATTTAGTGACTTTTAACAAGTATTTATTTTTATCAAACAAAAATAAGCATTCCATATATTAGCATTTGCTAATGTGAAATTGTCAAATTAATTAATACATTCGCTATGATGTTCAAAATAGAGCTGCTCATACAACCAATATGTGACTTAAGGAATAAGAATTCAATAAAATCCAAAATTAAAACTAGGTTAGCTGATGTGTTTGCCCATATAAATATGTTATATTTCATGTAGGGGTGAACCAAAGCCTTCCCTTAATGAATTTTTTGCCAAAATTAATTTGACAAATAGTTGACATAAAGCTATTTCACGATATTTGTTTTTTGCTCAAGTGATATTTTTATTCCCAATTTCTAATTCCAAATTCATAAATCATAATTCCCAATTCACAATTTAAAATAGCTTCATCAATTATTGACTTTGTTATAGCATTTTTTTATAGCGAAGTACATCTTTTGTATGGGCAAGACTGACTGGTTGCCTTTTTTGTATTTCACCCAAATGAAAAACGCTATATTGTAACATCTATACAGATGCACAATTTTAACTTTTATGTCGGGTGGGCAAAGTTTTTTTCGTACAACGTCATCTAAAACTAAAAAAACAATTTAAAATCAAATACTTAAATACTTATGTATAATGATGATTGTTAAGTATAGTAATAGAAACCTGACAGTTTTTTGAAAAAAACGTAGATGTTCATAAAAATAATTTCAGACGCACGAGGGCAACCACAAGGGTGTGCAGCCTACATTCGACAATGCCGTGATAATTAAATTTATATATTTTCGTATTTTATCAAAATTTAGCGTGTCACTTATAGCAAAATCATACTATGACTCAAAAATTAGATACTTTATTCAGATACAGTGAGCTTATTATATATAAGACTTACGCCGATTTAAAGGCAGAAACAGAACGCACCTATTTAGGTTTTTTATGGTGGATTTTTGAACCCCTCCTGTATATGTCTGTTTTTTATGTTTTTTTTGAATTATTGTTGAAACAGGGGACTCCAAATTATGTCCCTTTCCTATTAATTGGGCTCACTGCGTGGCAGTGGCTAAAATCTTGTCTCTCTCATGGGGCAGAAACAATTTTAGGGGCGTATGGCTTGATGCAACAAGTTTTTTTGCCTAAAGTGATGTTTCCTATCATTTTAGTGTTGACGGATACCGTGAAGTTTTTCTTTATCTTGGCTTTGTTACTCATTTTTTTATGGGGGTATGGATATAGCGTCGGTATCACTTATTTAGCTTTGCCAGTTGTATTGATCGTACAGTTGTTATTTACGATGGCACTGGTATTCTTTTTAGCCGCTATTGTTCCTTTTTTGCCTGATTTGCGCTTTGTCGTCGAAAATATTTTACTTGCCCTGTTTTTTATGTCGGGGGTGATGATAAGAGGCGATATCGTGCCAGAAGCTTATCAACAGTATTATTATTCTAATCCGATTGTCATTATTATTGAATCTTATCGGGATATTTTAATGTACAATGTTTGGCCAAACGGTTCGGCATTATTGATCATTGGCATTATTTCATTGATTGGAATTTGGTTGGGTACACGTTTGATTGCCCGTTTTGAATATATCTATCCGAAAATTATGGTATGAAATCTAAACAACAAACCGTTTTATCCTTGCATAATACAGGGTCATTTTATAAGCGCAAAAGAGGTGTTTTCGGTGAACCCTTTTGGGCGTTCAAAGATATTTCCTTTGATCTCTATCAAGGTGAAACTTTGGGTATCATTGGGCGCAATGGTGTTGGCAAAAGTACTTTACTACGCATGATGGCAGGTATTACTAAACCGAATAAAGGGACCTTTGTCAACTATGGCTATCAAGTATCGCTATTATCTTTGCAATTAGGTTTTATCCATTATTTGAGCGGTCGTGAAAATGCGGTGCTCAGTGGCATGTTGATGGGGCTGCGAAAAAAAGAAGTCAAATCCAAAATGGATGCCATTATTGAATTTTCTGAATTGGGTGATTTTATTGATCAGCCCATTGCCACTTACTCATCGGGCATGGTTGCCCGCTTAGGTTTTTCAGTAGCTTTTCAAGTTGATCCTGATATTTTGCTGATTGATGAAGTACTAGGTGTAGGCGATGCTGAATTTAGCCAAAAATCTGCAAAAGTGATGCAGGACAAAATTCATTCTAATAAAACGATTGTGTTTGTGTCACACAATGCTGTTCTCATTCAACAATTATGTAACCGTGTGGTGTGGATAGAAGAAGGTATTAGCAGAGTCGAAGGTGAACCAGAAAGTGTCTTAAAAGAATATCATCAGTTTTTACATTTGGCGTGAATGTAATACTTAAACTTTAGTGTAACCACAAGGGATTACCCCTACGATAACATTATGTAGGGGCAATCCTTTATGGTTTATCCCTGCTACAAGACCTGCCAGGTTTTTAAAACATGGCAGGTCTTGGCTAGGCTGTCGAAATCCAGCTATTTTGCTTAAATTTTACATCCCGGTTTATGGATTTAAAAAAATTGAAAAAGATAGTGGAAATAACAGAAAAATTATGGTATAAAGAAAAACCCAATTGATT
>QNES01000149.1 GCA_003645255.1 Gammaproteobacteria bacterium | reverse complement strand
TTGGATTACGACCTGCCCGCAATGCTTCGCATAGCGATGCAGGCAGGTTGGGAAAAGACTGAACAAAAGAATCGTCCACCCCCATCGTCGCCCGCTATCGTCAACCAACAACAGGGGGAGAATCGCCCCAAAAACGGGGGAGAACGGCATCGAAGACGTAACTCCCTCATGAATAGACTGTTAGAGAGTCAAAAGACAAAAACTTTTGACAGAACCTTAAACAGATGAAGGATAAAATTATGAACATTAGGATTGGCTCTGCTCCGGATTCATGGGGCGTGTGGTTCCCAAGCGACAACCAACAAACGCCATGGCTGCGATTTCTTGACGAAGTCGTTGAGGCCGGTTATGAATTGATTGAACTTGGCCCTTACGGATACCTGCCTACAGACATAGCAATATTGAAAAAAGAGCTGGAGCAACGCAGTTTAAAAGTGGCAGGAACCTTTGTCATGCGTTGCCTTGAAGACCCTTCGCTGTGGCCTGAAATAGAAAAAGAAGTGCTGGGTGTGTGTGAATTATTAGTAGCGCTGGACGCTAAATTTCTTGTACTTATTGATGATACTTATACTGACCTTGCTACGGATGCGCAACTTGCTCCGGCTCTGCTGGACGAGACCGGCTGGAAGCAGCTGATAGAAACCACTAATAAAATTGCTGACTTAACGGCGAAGTTTGGCATTAAACTGGTATTTCATCCACACGCCAACACGCATGTTGAGTATGAGGAGCAGATTGAGAAGTTTCTGGATGATACCGACCCTGACCGTGTATCCTTGTGTCTCGATACCGGACACCACGCATACCGCGGAGGCGATTGCGTTGCTTTCATTCGAAAACATCATAAAAGAATTCCGTATCTTCACATAAAAAGTGTGGATTATAATATTCAAAAGAAAGTTGAAGCTGAGAATATTCATTTTGCCAAAGCAGTGAGCATGGATATGTTCTGCGAACCATCCAAAGGGGTGGTGGATTTTGTGGCAATACGGGATTTGCTGCGCGAAATAGATTTTGATGGCTGGGCTATTGTGGAACAGGATATGTATCCTGCACCATTTGACAAGCCGTTGCCAATCGCCAAACGTACACGTAGCTATTTACGGGAAATAGCTTTAGGTTAGATCATTAACATGGAGACAGTATTATGGAAATGGGATTAAAAGACAAAATTGCAATTGTAACTGGTGGTTCTATAGGATTAGGTCGTTCGATAGCTATAGCTCTGGCGGAAGAAGGCGTAAATATCGCCATTGCGGATATTAATGAGGCTGAAGGCAAAAAAACCGTGGAAGAGCTCAATAAATCTGTCAAAGCAATTTTCATCAAGACAGATGTAAGTAATAGTGCCAACGTTGATACTATGGTCAAAGCTGTTATAACTGAATTTGGCAGAATAGATATCTTAATAAATAATGCCGGCATTGTCGGCCCGCAAGGCCCTTGGTCTGAATTGAGCGAAGAAAGCTTTGATCTGGTTGTAGGCATTAATTTTAAAGGAACATTCCTCTGTACCAAAGCTGTAACGCCTCAAATGATTAAACAGCAATACGGCAAGATTGTTAACGTTTCCTCCTGTGCCGGAAAAAGCGGTGAGCAGTTTAATGGTGTTTATTCAACGACTAAAGCGGCAGCGCTTAATATGGCACAAAGCCTTTCAGGGGAGTTGGGCGAACATAATATAAATGTTAATGCAGTTTGTCCCGCAGCTATGGATACTGGTTTAATGGAAAAGGTTTATCGTGAACGCAGTGAATTCTTTGGCTATGACGCAGAAGAATTAAGAAAATCAATTCAGTCCGGCTACAAACTGCCACGTAACCTGACAACTCTCGATGCTTCAAACGTAGTCGTTTTTCTGGTTTCAGACAGAACCAATATGATGACTGGTCAAGGAGTGAATATTACAGGCGGAATAGAAGTTCATTAAAAGTGGGCAGTAGTCAGCTGTCGGTAGTCAGTGGGCAGTAGTCAGTAAGAAAAAAACTGAAAACTGAAAACTGATAGCTTTAAAAAAAGGAGAACAAAAATGTACGGAACACATGGACAGATGCAGGTTGATTATGAACAGCGGATGGATTTTAACCGCATGCGTAGTTATCGTGAAGCTAGAATACAGAAATATATGGATCAATTTGATGTTGATTTTCTGGTTCTCTGTGAAACAGGAAACAAGAGGTATTCGACTTCAACGGCGGTAGCATCGCCTGAAGTGGATAATATGGGAAGATACGCAATGATCCCGCGCGGCGGCAAACCATATATTTTCGGTTTCGGCTCGGAAGTCGCAGCTGAAAAACTCCGTTGCCCGTGGATAGCGGACAGAGCATATCCAGCACATACTCCGATGCAGGGCGCACTGCCCATGGAGTGGGGTTGCTACAACAAGTTCCTTGAAGACTTGGATATGGTTCTAAAGCAGAATGGCCTTAGCAAAAAAAACAAAATCGGCATTGATGTAATGGATGTTCAGCTTATTCTGGCATTGCAAGGAGCTGGGTATACTATTGCCGACGGACAGGCCGTTATGCAACATGCAAGAGCCATAAAGAATGACGATGAGATAATGTGCTTGAAAATTGGTGCCGCCATTGTAGATGCGGCTCATCACGAAGTTGCCAAAACAATTGAGCCCGGCGCAAAAGAAAACGATTTGCAGGCGGTGGCATCTTATATCATGCACAAACACGGTGCTCAATGGGTTCATAACGTTCAGGTAACAAGCGGCAACAGGACTAATCCACACCCGCATTTGAGTTCAGACCGTATAATCCAACCTGGAGATTTGATCTTCCTTGATATTGTACTTTTATATAACGGTTATCATACTTGCTATTACAGATGTTTCTGTTGCGGCGAGCCTACCAAAAAACAGGTAGAAGTACATAAACGCACCTATGATATGCAGGTGGCGGGACTTGAATTAGTCAAGCCAGGAAACACTACTGCTGATATTGCAAACGCATGGCCCGATGCGTCTTACTGGGGCTTTAAATCGGAATCAAAAGCGTTTGGACTCGCATTCGGTCATGGTATCGGTGTTGGTCTCTGGGAGTTTCCAATCATTTCAAAACTTTATAGCCTAGAACATCCGGTAGAGATAGAGCCGGGTATGGTTTTTGCGTTAGAGACCTATGCGGGCGAAGGTTATGACGGCGTAAGAATAGAAGATGAAGTGGTAGTTACCGAAGATGATAAAGAAATAATCACAAAGTTTCCGGCAGACAAATTAATTGGCTGCGGAATGAGTTACTAGAAAAATAGGAGTAAAAAAAATGAACAACAAAATTGATACAACAGAAAAAAGTTATTTCCAATGGCTAGAAGATGACACCGCAACACGCTGGTGGCACGATTCAGCAGACCCTGCAGAAATTGAATTAGCACTGGAGCATAAGGCATCAGGCGCAACAACAAACCCAATTTTGGTAGCAGGTGCTTTGGCTAGCAATCCAGATTTCTGGAAAACTGAAATTGGTGATATTCCTGAAGACTTGAGTGCCGAGGCGAAAACAGAGCTAAAACACAAAGCTGTAGTTCAGTATGCCGCCGCAAAGTTTATTGACCAATATGAAAGCTCTAATGGCGAATGCGGTTATGCCTGCGCGCAAGTGTCGCCGGCAAAGGCTGGTTATAGCGAAGAGATGATTAAAGATGCTAAAAAATACGCAGGCTGGGCACCTAACATTTCAGTTAAGTTTCCGGCAACAGCTGCCGGGCTTGATGCGCTGGAAGAATGTATTGCGCTAGGCATATCAGTTACTTCGACGGTTAACTATACCGTTCCGCAGGTAATTGAAGTCGCTGAAAGGTTCAATAAGGCTAAAGCACGTGCGGAGAAAGCCGGAATTAAGCCAGGCAAATGCTTCGCGGTTATTATGATTGGGCGAATTGACGATTATCTGCGCGAGGTCGCTAATGACAATCATGCCAATGTAACTGAAGCCGACATCAACAAAATCGGCATTGCTATAACCAAGCGGGCATATAAAATTTATCAGGAGCGCGGCTATGAGCCAAAACTGTTGGTTGCCGCACTTCGTGGCACACACCACATGCTTGAGCTATGTGGCGCGGATCTGATTATGTCAATTCATCCAAAGTTCCAGGGCCCGCTTCTTGAAGCAGGTACACCTCGCAAACTTCGCATTGATGAGGAGGTTGCCCCGGATACCATCGAACGCCTCTCCCTTATGCCGGAATTTGTTCGTGCATATGAGCCTGATGGAATGAAGCCAGAAGAGTTTATCACTTATGGCGTCGTGCAAAAAACACTTGCACAATTTCAGTTTACCGGATGGAATAAAATATAATGTGCAGTTGCGAGAATGAATATGGGTAATAATGCGGTAGCAATATACAAAATGAGTTCTGGATCCTAAGCGGGCACGCTTAGTTTTTACCTCTATTTTATTCGTGTTCATTCGTGGTTCAAAAAGATACAAAGCACTAAAGCTCTATCTTATCGTTTCTTGACAAATTCGTGCTAAAGCGTACAGTTATTGCGTATATCAATAATTCAGAGGAAATGATGAAATGAAACGTAGCTTCAATGTGACTGGCACTTGTGTGCCAGATAAACACTATATGGTTGATGTTACCAACAAATTCAATCAGGTGATGAAACTGATTGAAATGGGTGAATACTTCGCCATCAACCGTCCGCGTCAATATGGCAAGACATCTATGCTGTCGCTTGTCGCCCGTGAACTACGTAAACATAAAGATAAATTTGTTCTTTCCCGCATGAGTTTTGCAGGTGTTGGCGATGGCATATTCAAAGATGAATACGCTTTTAGTCCACGTTTTGTAGAAATGCTTGCGAGAAGCCTTGAAATGTTCGACTCAGAAACCGCAGAGCTGATTAGAAATACATCACATGATGTCGTCGATTTGGACTCTCTATCTATCTTTATTACCGAATTTGTTCAAAAAGCAGACCGCGAGGTAGTGCTGCTGATTGACGAGGTAGATAAATCCAGCAACAACCAGCTTTTTGTCAGTTTTCTGGCAATGTTGAGGGACAAGTATCTGGCATGCAATGATGGCGAAGATTTTACATTCAAGTCCGTAATTCTTGCAGGGGTGCATGATGTCAAATCGCTCAAACTCAAGATTCGCGAAGGTGAGGAAGTCAAAATCAACAGCCCGTGGAATATCGCCGCCGATTTCAATGTAGATATGAGCTTCAATCCGGCAGAAATCTAAACCATGCTGATAGACTATGCCGAAGACCAAGGCGTTGAAATGGATTTCGATGCCATTGCCGAACGCATCCGTTATTACACCAGCGGCTACCCCTTTCTTGTCAGCAAAATCTGCAAGAATATCGACGAAGAAGAGGCAGGCCAAAACCCAGACTACGATCCCAAACACTGGACGCTTGATGATATCGACTGGTCATTCCGCTGGCTGACACGCCCTGAGTATGCGACAACGAACTTTGAAGATTTGGCAAAAAACCTGGAGAACAACCCAGAGCTTTATGAGTTGACCTACCAAGTGATGTACGGTGCTCGTGCTGACGGAGTGTCATTCTCAGCCATGCATCCAGCAATCAATTTGGGGATATTGTATGGACTTTTCCGACCCGAAGCTGGAAAGGTGGCGATCCATAATCGTGTTTACGAGCAGATCATCTCTGACTATATGCGTGCCAAGAAAGAAACCGCTCCAGATTATTACCAATTCAACGGTTTTCTCTCTCCTCAGTACTACAGCGACGAGGGTAGTCTCGATGTCATGAAGGTTCTTCTCAAATTTCAAGAATTCATGCGGGAGCATCATTCAGACAAAGACTCTTCTTTTCTTGAACGCGAGGGAAGGCTGGTATTCATGTCCTTTCTCAAGCCGATAGTAAACGGCAAGGGGTTCATGTGGAAAGAACCGGTGGTGGCAGATGAACGGCGCATGGATATAGTGGTAACCTTTGGTAAAAAGCAAAAAGAGGTCATTGAACTCAAAATCTGGCGCGGCGAGAAATACCATCAACGCGGCCTACAGCAACTATCAGACTATCTCGACTTTCAGGGACTAAAAACCGGCTTCCTGCTGATATTCGATTTCAACAAAAACAAACAATACAGCTCCGAACAAATCCGCTTCGCCGACAAAGATATCTTCGCCGCCCGGGTTTAAAGTGGGCAGTTGTCAGTAATCAGTGAAGAGAAGAAATACAAATTCAAAATATCTGAATGAGGTACTAAGGGCTTGCACAAAAAAAATGCCAAGTTATTTATTCGTGATTTTCCCATTTCTGGTTCGCTCTTACGGCAGAAGGGTTTTTTCCTACAATTTTTTTGAATACTTTATTGAAATGTTGAGGGTCTGGAAGCCCGCAGCGCTCTCCAATTTCCTTGATTTTTGCATCAGAATGCAACAGCAAATACTTGGCTAATTCCATGCGTTTCTTTGTTTGGTAATGTGTCAATGTCATTCCATAATGTTCCTTAAAAAGGCGTGCCAAATAATTTTGACTCAATTCCGCTTTTTTTGCGATTGATGGAATAGTGATGAATAGATGTAAATTTGCATCAATAATAGAAGCGGCTTTTAAAACAGATGCGAAAGACCTTGAATAAACCGTTTGTTCTATACGGTTTCTCTTTATTGAAATACAACAAAGCATTTGAAGTAAGCTTATACCTGACGCTGCCGCTGCAATTTTGTTGCTTTCTTTCATAAAATCAAATTCGATAATTTCTTTTAATTTTGTTTTTATGATCTCATATTCAATGTTATTTCCCATCTGAGAGAAAAAGGGAAGTTTTAATTCATTTACTTTGCAGTTCCTGTTTTCGATGTAAAAATGAATGCAATAATGATGTCCTGCCTGAGGCAAATCATAGCTGTATTCAGTGAAAGGCGCGATAATAGTCATGCCACCCGCCTTAAAGCGAAAGGTCAAATTCCCTATTTTTATCGTTCCCGGATAATCATATAGGTGCAGGCAGAAAGAATCGTCGGTATAGTATTTCCGTAAAAAACCTTTATCCTCGTGATAGTAATGTCCGGCAACGAGTATTTTAGGGATAGATTCCGCAGGTAATCTCAAAAACTCTGTGTTATTCATATTAAATCCCTTTTTTGTTGAAAATATACCATTGATATTGATTTCATCCAATTGACTTAAGTTTAAAATCAAATTATTATATCAATAGTGAGGCGTGTTTAAAAGTTAAATTAAAAGGAGATATTAAAATGTCTGAAAGTAAAGAGTTTGGTTATTTAGGAAAGAGTTACGAAGCTGAAGTACCGGATACGCTGGATTTGGCTCAACGAGCGGAATTGGCTATGCACGGCATCGCCGGGACAACCGACCCTGACAACGACTACTTGATGTGGATATTTATCTACTGGCAAAATAACCCACCGTATATGAAGCATGGAGGTGCCGCAGATATTGAATGTACGCCGAAGTTTTATGATTCAATGACGCTGTTGCGACAGATTTGCGGCAGCAAGAAGTATCTTGATACAGAACTGGGTATGGAAAACGCCCTGACGAGTTGGTTGAACAAGGATGACGGACTTTTCGATGCCGTATATTCGCCAGAACGTCCGTGGCACATGGAGCATTATCCGGACGCTAAGACAAAAAAAGAGAACTATGCAATGTTGTGTCCGTCGGGCATTATGTTAACCGCGATGGTTGTCAGATATGACCTAGACCCAGTCAGGTATGAAGCCGCCATCCGCGGCCTGGTTGACGGACTGGATAAGGCAGCCGTCAAGAAAGATGATTACGCCTACTACCCTGAAGGTGACAGCGGACATTCGTTTGCTTTTCTTCGTTCCGTCGGCGGATGGAAAAAAACCGAAGAAGCAAAAAGTGACCGCGATGGCTTAGAGAGTGCTGCGACCTTTTATCAGGCTTACCAGATACGTGGTCTTGCGATGTGGTACGCCCGTACCGGGGATAAGCAGGCTTTGGAACTGGCCGGTAAACTTGTTCGCTATGCAATGAAGCCTAAGTTTTGGGGCGATGCTTCCAATCCGGAGCACGTTGTCGGTTACCAGCAGGGACACTTTGACTTTCACTTTCACGCCCGCGCAGCAGTACTGCGTGCCTTGCTGGAGTACGGTCTTGTAACAGAAGATACTCGCATATGTGACTTTGTCCGTTCTAGCTATGAACACATGCGAAGCTATGGTATTAATCAAATCGGGTATATTCCTTGTGCGCCGCCCAGGGACTATTTGGAACCGTGCCTGCTCGGTGATCTTCTGGCGTTGACGGTTAAAATGAGCCGAGCCGGTATAGGCGACTACTGGGACGATGCCGACCGTGTGATTAGAAATCATCTGGCCGAAGCTCAACTTACCAACCTCGATTTACTAAAGCGGGCATCACAAGCTGCCCCTGTGTCTGAACCAGAGGGTCAACCTGGCCAAATATGCACCGAAAATGTGCACGAACGGATGCTGGGGATATTCGGAACGTGGCTGTCGCCTACTTCATCTTACGATGAGACATGGCAGTGCTGTACGGGCAACGCTTCTCGTGGTATTGCTTACGCGTGGGACGGAATCCTGGATGGGCAAGATGACCAGGTTCAGGTAAATATGCTTTTGAACCGTGCTTCTAAATGGCTTGATATTGATAGCTACCTGCCTTATGAGGGTAAGGTTGTTATTCACAATAAAATAGCCAAACGAGTATCTGTCCGTATTCCTGTCTGGGTTGACCGTAGCAAACTGCAAGCAAGTGTTAATGGAACAGATCGCAAGTTGTCGTATGTCGGTTCTTATGTGGTCTTTGACGATATGAAGAAAGGTGATAAGTTGCAATTGGATTTTCCTGTAGCCGAAGAGACAGTTCGCTTAACTGCTCATAGCGGAAAGGGAAGAGAGGGTCAAAAGCCGTATACGACCTACACTATTACATTTCGCGGTAATACGGTAGTTGACATCAGCCCGCGAAATGAGTCTCCCAATGTTTACCCTCTGTACCTTCGTGATCACATGAAAGCGAAAAAAACGCCGATGAAAACTAAAACACGATTTGTCGCAGATAAAAAAATACTCAATTGGTAAAAAAGTTAATAATTTATTCTAAACAATTATATCAAGGAAACTTATAAAATGAAAAAAACGTATATGTATTTAGTGTTAGTGGTTGTGACAATTTGTCTGCCGTCTTATGTTCAGGCTGGGATTGAGGATTTAAAAATATCCCTCAAGCCGGTGATGAATGAAAATACTGGCAATAAAGTGGAACTTACCTTGGAAAACACCGGAAGCGAGACTTCCAGTGGCAACCTTACGCTGGATGTCCCCCGGCAATGGGGCGTTAAGCAGCCAGGATACTTTGAATTTAAAATTGTTCCGGGCAAGACAATCAAAAAAAACTGGACTTTTAAAAATGCTTTAAATAATCCTTATAACAAATATGTGGTGAGAGTCAAAATATCTTCCAAGGGCAACGAAATAGAAAAACAAGTTCTTATCAAAGGCAAAAAATCCGCTTCAGTCAATCTGGGAGAACCGAGAAGTTCAAAGGAGATATCCGCATCCATTTTTGGAACACAGACTCACGGGGATCGTAAAGAGACTCTGCCTCTGATTGAAAAAGCAGGATTAAAATGGACTAGAAATTGTATTGGCTGGCCACAGGTGGAAGTAGTTAAAGGTGAACTAAAAGTCCCACCGCGACATGAAGAGTGGGTAAATGATGCTGTAAGTCGGGGCATTAATGTTAATATGATTTTGGCGTACCAGAATAAACACTATCCCTTTGCGGATTTCGAGAAATTCAAGGAAGGTTATGCCAATTATTGTGCTTTTATGGCAAAAAGCCTTAAAGGCAAAGTCAAGGTCTGGGAGATTTGGAATGAGCCGCATATTTTTATGATAAGTGGAGCCTACGGTGGGGCTTGGAATGCCAAAGAGGGCAAAGACTGCCCATGGATGCAGAAATTTACCGATCTTGTCATTGCCGCGGCAAAAGCTATAAGAGAGGTTGACCCGAACGTGGTCATTATTACTGGTGGCGGTAATCCAGCGGCAACCCACCAGATGCTTGCTATGCTGAAAGCGAAAGAGGCCGTTCATTTACTGGACGGAATATCCCTGCATCCATACCCCTTTAAAACGCCTCCTGAAATACAGGCATACGGCGGCAAGATATTTAAGGAAAGGGACGGTATACTCACCGGGGATGAAGACAATAGTTACTCTTCCATGGTACGTCTGTTGAAAGAGAAGATGAAGTCCGTAGGAATGAAAAGTACAGATATTTATGTTACTGAGTTTGGCTATACCACTTACCATCGGACGGAAGATACTATATATATTGGAGTTACACTAGCCACCCAGGCAAAATATCTGACCAGAATGTTTATTGCTCATCTGGTTCACGGTATAAAAGTAGCCATCCAGTATGATTTTCAGGATGATGGAACGTGCGTTAGGGAAGCGGAGCATAACTTCGGTATGGTCGAATATCCTTCGCGCGGCTATAAACCCAAACCCTCCTATTATGCTGTGCAGAGACTCTGCAGTTTGTTGAGTTCACCAGTAGAGTTGAATAAGTCTAAATTGCCGATGGCGGTAATACCGGATCGGCATCTCAATAGTAAGGCATGGGCATATTTTGAACCAACGGTTGTGTGGGACGGTGCGGAACTACAGCCTTTGGGTAATGTTCAAAAGCATCTTTTCAAAAACGGTGATAAGGAATTAATACTTGTACTTTGGAACGCTATCCGTACCACA
>QNES01000148.1 GCA_003645255.1 Gammaproteobacteria bacterium | reverse complement strand
TCCAATTTCCGATGAAATCATTCAAAAAGCTTCAGCTTTAAGGCAACAAAAGAAAATGTCTTTAGGCGATGCTCTTATCGCAGCAACCGCTTTGATTCATGGCTTGACATTAGTAACTTCTAATGTTAAAGACTTTGAATGGATTGAAGATTTATCGGTGCTTGATCCACTTAAAAATTGAAAAAAATAAAATGCTGGACTGGTCAGCGAAGCTAAACCCACCTTATTAGATGGATGATGGGTTTCATTTCATTCTACGCTGGTTGAATTAATTATGACTTCATTTTACACTGACAAAGAACTGTTACAACTAGGGCTTGGCAAAGTTGGCAACAATGTAAAGCTAAGTAAAAAAACCAGTATCTATAATCCAGAAAATATAATTTTGGGTGATAATGTAAGAATTGATGATTTTTGTGTATTGTCGGCTGGAGGGGGAAAGATTACTTTAGGTAATCATATCCATATAGCCTGTTTTTGTGCTTTATATGGTCAAGAACACATAGTCATGGAAGACTTGATAACGTTATCCTCTAGAGTAGTTATATACACTTGTTCCGATGATTTTTCAGGGCGTAGTTTGACCAATCCTACTGTGCCAGATGAGTTTCGTCCTGGTTTAACAAAGGGGGCTGTTATTCTAAAAAAGCACGTCATTATTGGTACTAATTCAACAATATTGCCTAATGTGACCATAGGCATAGGTAGTGCTATTGGGGCGCATAGTTTGGTGACTAAAAACCTTGCTGAATGGGGAATATACACTGGAATACCTGCGAAAAAAATAAAAAACAGAAAAAAAGATTTACTAGAAATAGAAAATCATTTTTTAGCCAGCGTAATGTCATTGACTTAAGCGAGCGTAGAGTGGGTAGTTAAACCCACCGCAACTTTTCTGATTGATTAAGTGGATTTTCTACCCACCCTACACTCGCTACACTCGCTGAGTCGTTTAAAAAATTGATAACATAATTGGAATAATCGACTTTATTCCTTAGAATACACGGAGCAGAATAGAATGAACACAACAAGACAAGCTCAAGCGGAGCAAAAAAAACAAACGTATTTAAAACGAGTCAATTTTTTATTTGAGAATGTGAAACAGTGGCTCAAAGATGAACCTCTGTTAGTAGAAGAAACCACGAGAGAAATTAATGAAACTCTAATGGATGATGACATGAGGGATATTTATACGGTTCCCATGCTGATTCTCTACGCTCCAAACCACGAAAAAGTAGTTGAACTCAAACCGGTTGGGGCTTCTGTTATTGTTGCTCAGGGCATGATTGATATTGAGGATCCTTATGGGGATCGAGAACATATCACCTACATGTTAAAAGAACAACCACAGGTACTCAGAAAAGTGGGTGATAAACTGGTTGAAAAACCGATGTATAACAACGTCAATGCTGATAACTGGTATTGGTTGAATGAAAGCGATAGGCATAACGCCCAAGTTATGAAATCTAATCTATTATGTAAACTGATTATGCGAGTTGGCGATTATGAATTTTAATCCACTTTCCCCCGTATGGCAGTCATATCAAGCTTCTAAAAACGCTTTTGAAATTGCTAAAGTTGCTAATAAACATCCTGATAGAGAAAATTTGTTTATCAAAACTGAAATTTTATATTCCCAAGCTAATGCAATACAAATCATTAAACAGAGCAAAAGTGATGCTGATGAATTGTTTGTTTTGAACTTGTGGGCAACTTTTGAACGTTTTATCCGAACTTATTTGCAGGAAAAAGGGCAAAAATTGCAAGAAATTTTACCCAGCAGTTTAGCCAGTTCAATCTATCCCTATTTTGAAAAAGAAGTCGAATTTTGGAAAGCAGAGGATATTTTAGATTTGCTCAAAAGCACCTTAGCACCTCGTACAAGCTTAATTGGGCAAGCAAAACAAATTTTACAATATCGAAATTGGATTGCACATGGTAAAAACACGAACAAAATTCCGCCCCAAGTCACCCCTGTTTATGCTTTTGATATTTTAAATGAAATTGTTGATTTGATCTTATTGAACAACTAAGGGTTAAGGATTAGCCAGCGTAGGGGGGCGGCAGTGAGCGTAGCTTACGCTGGCTAGCTGATTATTTTTTCTTCGTACCCACAAATGGAATAAATAAACATGATAAATTTTGAACAAACTCTCAGTACCGTGATGCAACTGCCGTTTGAACAACGACAGATCTTGATTAACATTGTAATACATCGCGATAACGATCTGCGCCGCCGTGAAATAGCAAAAGAAGCTCGTGAAGCCATTATCGATTTTCATGCAGGTAAATTCAAACCGCAACCTGCCAAGGATATCATTGCTAAACTTCGCCTGCCCAAAAATGAGGTAACAGAAATATGAAAGAACTTGTTTTAACACCTCATTTTGAAAAAGCTTATCGCAAGTTCGTAGAACGCGATGCCAATTTGCAAGCACGGATAGAGAATACTTTAGAGCAGATGGAGCAAGATGTTTTTGCAACTCATCTGAATACACATAAATTGTCAGGTAAACTATCTGAATTACGTGCCTGCTCATGTGGTTATGATTGTCGGATAGTTTTTTCTATTGAGAAGGACAAAGAAAGTGGAAAAGAAGTGATTATCTTGCTAAATATTGGAAAACATGATGAAGTTTATTAACTGAAAAAAAAGGCTTGGGTTGCGATTTTATTTGAATTTTAAGCGAGCGTAGGGTGGGTAGAGGTTTGGTGGGTTTTCTACTACGCTGTATAATTTTGACAATTAGCTCGTGTGCTGTATAATATAGTGGAATCTAAAAACACATAGGCTTTAAACCCTTAAGTTTTTCGATTTCAGTTGTTTAATTTTTTCATTCAATAAAGGAGATCTGTAAAAATTGTGGATAACGCTTCAAAAAACGTGATTAATACGAAAACCACTGGTTGGTGGATAATGTCGGTCGTCGTGATAGCTTTTCTTGGGTTGATTGCTTGGCAAATTTGGAAAGCTGAGCAATATAATCAAGCCCTTGATTTTGCAAAGATGGGTGAACACTATCGGGCTGAAGGGGATTTTCAAGGTGCTGAAAAAATGTATCTGAAAAGCTTAGAGCTTTTTCAATCCCTAGATCACCAAGAAGAGGTGGCAAAGCAGTCTGGCAAGATGGGGCTTCTTTATGCAACTCATCAAGATTTTCAAGGGGCTGAGCGGATGTATCTCAAAAGTCTGGAAAATTTTCAGTCTTTGGGGAATAGGGAAGGTATGGCTCATCAATATGATAACTTGGGGAGCCTTTCTGCTATTCGTGGCGATAGTGAAAATGCTGAAAAAATGTTTCTTGAAAGCCTGGCGGTTTTTCAGGATTTGGAATCTGATGAAGGTGTGGCGAAGCAGTATTTAAACCTCGGCAATATTTATCATCTGATGGGTGACTGGCAACAAACTGAGGAGATGTTTCTTAAAGGTTTTGAACTTTATGAAACTCTCGGAAATAAGAGTGGTGTTGAGAGTCAGTATAATAATTTTATTGCTATTTATGTTAAACGTGGTAATTGGCAAGATGCCGGGGAAACGTTTCTTAGAAAGATGGCAATGCAAGAACAAGATAGCTTCATTCTAAGTAAGTATGCCCATTTGGGTACTTTTTATCTGAGTTATGGTAATTGGCAACGTGCGGAACAGATGTTTCTTAAAGGACTGGAAATTGATCAGGCTTTGGATAATGAAGAAGGCTTGTCAAATTATTATTATCATTTGGGTATGCTCTATGATAATTCAGGTGATTGGCAACGTGCGGAAGAAATGTTTCTTAAAGGTTTAGAAATTGATGAAACCTTAGAAAACAAAAAAGCTATGGCAGAGAAATATGCCAATTTGGTTATCCTTTATGCTAAAAGGGGTGACTGGCAACGTGCGGAAACGTTTTTTCTGAAAAAGATGAAACTGACTTCTGAAGGTAAGGCGAGCATTTTAAATAAATATGCTAATTTAGGGGATTTTTATCTTGAATATGGCAATGATCAACTCGCCGAAGAAAAATTTCTTAAAGGTTTAGAGATTGATGAAGCTCTTGATTATGAAGAAGGTAAGGCGCGTCATTATGCTAGTCTTGGCGAGATTTATGCGAAACGGGCTGATGTACGACAGGCTGAAAAAATGTATCTTAGCGGGTTGAAAATTGCTGAGGCATTGGAAAATCAAGAAAGCATGGCGCGTTATTATGCCCATTTGGGTGTATTTTATGTCAATCAGGGCGATGATGAACAGGCGGAAGAAATGTTTATCAAGGGGTTAGATATTGATGAATTTTTAGAAGAGCAGCAGAAATTAGTTAATAGCTATAACTATCTTGGCACGATTTATGCTAATCGCGGTGATAAAGAGCAGGCGTTGGGTATGTACCTCATTGCTTTAGAACTTGACATAGATAATGCCTTAAAAATCCATAAAAGTGAAGCATTTAAATTCAATAAAGAAGATGAGGGGCGTATTCTGCAACAAGTCAAGGAAGAACTGTTGAAGGAATGGGGATTCATTCAAGGTGAAAGGGAAAACTTGTTAAATCATTATGCGACACTCGGCGATTTTTATGTTAGTCATGATGATGAGGAGCCTGCTGAAAAAATGTTTCTTAAGGGATTAGTGATTACTGAAGCCTTAAAAAACCAAGCGGGTATGTCAAATTATTATACCAAGCTTGGGAAACTTTACACCAATCGCGATGATTTGCAGTTGGCTGTTGAAATGTATCTCAAGAGTTTAGAGATTGATAAAGCTTTGGGCAATAATTCAGGTATGGCGGATAAATATACCCGTATTGGTGTCGCTTATGCTAATCAAGGTGATGATCAAGGTGCCGAAAAAATGTTTCTTGAAGGATTAGAAATTGAAAGGCTTTTGGATAATAAGAAGGGCATGGCTCGTCACTATTCTAATTTGGGTGCCATTTACGCAAAACGGGGCGATTGGCAAAAGATGCAGGATGTACTTTTTCAGGCATTAGCCATTGATAAAGCCCTTGATAATAAAGAGGGGATGGCGCGTCACTATGGTAATCTTGCCACGCTTTATGTACGAGTTGGGTATTGGCAACAAGCGGAAGCTATGTATCTCAAAGAATTAGAGATATATGAGGCACTTGGTAATCTGTTAAAACATCAAGAAAATGTGGCAAACATTTACGGCAACTTGGGTATTTCTTACCAGTACCAGGGTGAGTTGCCGCGTGCTAAAGAAATGTTCCTGAAAAGTTTGCGGATTTTTGAGGAAATGGGGAATCCAAGTACGAAGCGGGTACAAATGTTATTGGATGTGGTTGAAAAGCAATGATACATTTTTGAGAACGTGCGTCATTAGAGTAGGGTGGGTAGTCAAACCCACCCTAAAAATGATTATCGTATTCATTATCGTATTCATTGAGGTTTGGTGGGTTTTCTACCCACCCTACGCTTGCTTTTCCCGCTCCAAACCTTTCATTTGACAAAGGAAAAAATCTATGGCATTAACTATAAATCACCCTGATGCAAATATCTTGGTTCAAGAGTTGATAAGTTATACGGGTGAAAGCTTAACACAAGCTGTGTTAAACGCTTTACGGGAAAGAATCCAGAAAGAAAAACCAAAAAGTGTCGTATCTCTAAAGGATGAACTGTTACAAATTGGAAAAGAGTGTGCGGCATTACCAGTCTTGGATAAGCGTACCCCTGAAGAAATATTAGGCTATAATAATAGTGGGGTGATAAATTAATGGTTATTGATTCTTCAGCGGTAATTGCTATTTTATGTAACGAACCTGACGCTAAATATTTTACCACTGCTATTGATTGAAGGTGATTCAAATCAAATGATGTCTGCCGCTTCATTCCTGGAAACCTCTGAAATTATTTACTCCCGAACTTGTGACACCATCCCAACTTTTTACAGAGACAACGTCATGATAACCACCCCATTATTAGAAGAGATATACGACACGCAGAAACGATTGGATGAAGAAGCTCAACATGATATTGAGAAATATATAGAAAACTCGCAAAAAATGGTGCTTGAAATTGAAAAGAAATATGGGTTAAAGTTCAACTATGGTCAACTTGAAGGGCGGACTTTAGAACCACTTCCTGGACGGCCTTGTTTGTAACCCCATCCGTTTTATGACAATAAACGAGCGTAGTAGAGGTTTGGTGGTTTTTTTACCCACCCTACCTTGCTACATTTTATTTTCCTCAATATGAAAAAATCAGAATTACTTTCTCCGGCGGGTACATTGAAAAATATGCGCTATGCTTTAGCTTATGGGGCTGATGCGATTTATGCTGGGCAACCCCGTTATAGTTTGCGTGTGCGTCAAAATGATTTTAATAAACTTGATAATTTAGCCCTGGGAATTGAAGAAAGCCATGCTTTGGGCAAAAAATTTTATATTACTGCTAATCTTTTGCCCCATAATACTAAGCTGAAAACTTTTTTGGCTGATATAAGCCCTATTATTGATATGCAACCGGATGCCCTGATTATGGCAGATCCTGGTTTAATTATGATGGTACGGGAAAGGTGGGCGCAAATGCCTATTCATTTGTCGGTGCAAGCTAATACGATGAATTATGCCAGTGTGAATTTTTGGCATAAGATGGGGATAACGCGTATTATTTTGTCGCGTGAATTATCATTGGAAGAAATCGCTGAAATTCGTCAACAGTGCCCTGATATAGAATTAGAAGTTTTTGTACATGGGGCATTGTGTATCGCTTATTCAGGGCGGTGCTTACTTTCCGGCTATATTAATCACCGCGATGCGAACCAAGGAAGTTGTACTAATGCTTGTCGTTGGCATTATCAGGTGCATAAAACTAAAAAGGATGAAGCAGGCGTTTATTTATTGGAAGAAAAAGAACATCCTGGTGAATATATGCCTATTTTTGAGGATGAACATGGCACTTATATTATGAATTCCAAAGACTTACGTGCGGTGCAGCATGTCGGTCATTTAATGGAAATGGGTATAGATTCTTTCAAAATTGAGGGGCGCACTAAATCTCATTACTATGTGGCACGGACTACCCAAGTTTACCGCAAAGCGATTGATGAGGCGGCGCAGGGCAAAGTATTTGATCAGAAATTGATGACAGAATTAGATAAGTTAGCTAACCGAGGCTATACAGAAGGCTTTTATCGCCGTCATCCTCCAGAAACATATCAAAATTATCGCTTTGCTGCTTCAACCAGTCGTCAGCAACAATTTGTGGGAGAGATTTTAGGATATGATGAAAAAACCAGGCGGTTAGAAATTGCGGTTAAAAATCATTTTGAGATAGGCGATCATATAGAACTGATGACTCTGCAAGGCAACCAGCATTTTACTTTAGAACACCTTGAAAATAAGTGGGGTGAAAATATTTCCGTCGCGCCTGGCTCGGGACATACTGTGTATATTCAGGCACCTGAAGAAAAAGAAATAGCTTATGGATTATTGCTTAAAAATTTGGATAATGTTAGTTAGTTAGAAATCCGATTTTTGAAAAAATCAGATTTCTGATTTTAGGCATAAACCTTTCAATTTTCATTGTGAATTTAATTCGACAAATTCGGCTATAAGCTGTTTGAGTGTTTTCAATATACGAAAAATTTCAAATAGATCCTCACGAGTGGCTATGTATCCGTTACTGATACAATAGGCTCGTTCCCGTAATATCATGAAATGCCAAACTGCCCCTTTAATGTAGCAGCCATACATCGGAAACCGGTGCTGATTGAGTTCTTGAGCGACTAACATGGCTGCTAATGCCTGCGCAGCTGGATCACCTTCGGGGTCTTTTTCTTTCTTGTATTCCTGAAAACAGAAATAGGGTTGCTCAGGTTCTCGAAAACCTGAAGCAATCATTCCGTCGGGTCGTCCTCCCATTTCAATTTCATCGACTGTCCCTTTAATAACACGTTCAGCAAAAAAATTGAATTGTTTCGTGTTGAAATTGGCAAGTGCCATCACTGGTCCAATGAAATTGTAGGCTAATTCGGTTTCATTCCAATCATATACATGAATGTGTAGTATTTTTTGAAAAGAACGTAAGACCTGCTGTTCAAAATCAGATAATTTGGCTTGTCCGGTCAGCCACTGTTCTAAGACTGTGCTACTATCAAGTACATCAAGTCGAAATGTTTTATCCAACTCCGCTAATGTCCAGTCTTTAAAACTTCGCATATTTTGTTTTTTTTCACACTATTTTGGTTATAGAGGAAGCAGGTGGGCTAAAAATACCAGGCTAATTCAAGCTGTATAAAATCATCATTGCGGAATCCATAAGCGAGATCATCGGTGGACATATTGGCATAAATATAGGCTTCTAAAGTCAATTTTTTCTGGTTCCAACGCGCCTGCGTGGAAATGCCTGAGCGACGGGACGCTAGCGCGTCCTGACTGGGTTCCCACGCCGGCGCGTGGGAACCCGAAAAACCTCGAAAGGATTTTATGTAGCCTGCCCAGAATCGGTGGGCAAGAAAAACACCTTGCCCACCCTACCAGTATGGAATTATCCTTAACTTAATGGCATTGACCCTACGCTTGCTAATGGTGTAAATTAAAACATTGCTATCTAAAAAGGTATATTCATCGTCGTTCATTGGCTTCCTCCCGATCAAAAGAATAGCCCGTTAAGTCAGCGTTAAATTGGTCAAAAAAACGTTTGAGTTCCGTGCTGTCAGTTTCTTGAGGGAGAGGTTTTGGTTCCCGAAGTAAAACAACTCTCACTGTGTTGTTATACCAGTCTTTATAAGTGTCTGGTATGTTTATCAGTCCATCATAAGATTTTGCTTTAAATTCAATTACTTGCATATTAGTATCCTGTATTTCTAAAAGGGCTATTTCACGACAGAAGAAATACTGTATTTTGCAAAAATGGTATTTCTAACACGCATCGGGCTGAGTAGTTACATATATTTTAGAGGGCATTGCAAGTACTGAAGAATTTGCTTTTATGTTTTTTATAATGATTGAACACATGCCAATTGTTGAATCATGACCAATTTTAACGCTTTGTCTAATTGTCGCCCTAACCCCAATCATGACATTTTCTTCGATTATTACATTGCCACCTAAAAAGACCAGTGGAGCTATAGAGACATTTTCTTGAATGAGACAATCATGTCCAACAACACAACCATGATTAAAAATGCTATTATTTCCTATTTTAGTCTCAATAGAAATTAACACGTTATGTCCAATATAAACGCCATCACCAATCTTGACACTTTTAGCAACCGTTGCTAGTGGCGAAATCAAACTAATTTGTTTAATTGAATTTTGCTTTAGGAAGTCTATGATCACCTTTCGGCTTTTAATGTTGTCTTTATTGACAGCTCCGATTGCGATATGTGCTCCAACAAAATGATTTTTTAATTCTTTCAGTTCATTTAAATAACCATAAAATTTATAGTTATCTAAACTGTTGCTTGTTGAAAATATACCGTATATTTCATAACCATTCATTTCGGCGACTTCGATTACTTCTTTAGCAAATCCGCCGCCGCCAATAATTGCTATTTTTTTTGACATATTACAAACTCCGTCATTTCTTTATTTCGATTATAAGCAAAAACAACATAAGCATCTAATAATACAGCGTACATTGGTTCTAACACTTTGATCATTCTATTCTTTTTTATAATATCAAAAGCTTCATCTAAACTATTTACTTCATAACATAAATGATGATAGCCACCACCATTTTTTAAAAAATTATAGGTAAAAGCACTTTTATCTTGAGGTTCTATTAGTTCTATTAAAATATTATCTGCTTGTATTAATTCTAGTTCAGCTTTTTGTATTTTGTCGTAAACTTTTTTAATAGATTTTTTTATGATTAAATTTTGCTTATATTTGTCTATGTTTTTAACGACATATCCAATATGATGAATTTTCATAAACTAGCTCCGCCATCTACTTTTATGATTTCGCCGGTTACGTAACTTGCTTTGTCTGAAATAAGAAACTCAACCATATTAGCTATATTTTTTGTATTTCCAATTCCTAATGGGTAATCTTTTTCAACTTTTTCAATAAATTCATTTGTATAAATGTGATTGAATTGGTTTGTCATGTTAGTTTTCAAAAAACTTGGGGCGATAGCATTTGTTCTAATGGAAACAATTTCCTTTGCTAAACCTTTAGTTAAATTATCAATGGCAGCTTTACTAGCAGAATAATTTAAGATTCCCTCTTCAGGTTTATTTCCAGCAATTGATGATATAAACGTAATTGATGGATTGTTTTTCGCGTAAACCATCTTTGAACTAAAAGCTTTTGCAAAAAATAAAGCACCAAAATAATTGACATCGAATAATTCTTTAGCTTCATCTATTTTTAACATTCTTAATGGTTTGACATTTTGTACGCCGGCACAATAGACTAAAGATTTTATTTTGCCAAATTCTTTCGCTGTTGATTTAACAAATTCTGCAATTGAATCCAATTTTACAACATCAAAAACTTCTGGGATGATTCCAAATTCTTGCAATTTATCCAGTTCTGCTGTTCTTCTAGCAATTGCAATAACTGTATAATCATTTGCTAATTGGATTGCAGCTTGCTTTCCTATACCACTGCTTGCGCCAACAACTAAAACAATTTCTTTATTCATTCGGATTTATTGTCTATTAAGTTTATTAAATCAATTACTTTTTCAACTTGTTCAAAATCTTGTGGCGAAACTTTAATTCCTAAATCGTCATACATGCTCATTAAGCTTAAAATTCCAATAGAATCATACTCATATATGGTTTCTAATTCCATATCTTCATTGAGTTCTTC
>QNES01000147.1 GCA_003645255.1 Gammaproteobacteria bacterium | reverse complement strand
AGCAGCGTAGCCGATTAAACGAGAAGCGAAAAGAAGCCATTAATCAAATTGAAAGGTATAAGCAGTTTCCTGAAATCCAACAGTTGGAGAATTTGAAAAGTTGGGCGATTGTGTTTGTCGGTGGGAAGGCGGAAGTGGTTGAGGAGGTTTAACTGTATCTTATATATAAGAAATCCGATTTTTGAAAAAATCGGATTTCTTGAACCCGTTCCTGGCGAAAAACCTGTCAGGTTTATACCATTATCTGTGTACTACCCTAAAAAACAACAAATGTGCCTAATAACACAGCCAGCCCAATAATCATTGCAAACGCATAATGATATAGTATCCCTGTTTGGACGTGACGAACTACACTGGAAAACCATGCTATCGTATTAGCAGTGCCATTGATTAAACCATCAATCGCTTTGACATCACCGAATTGCCAGAATCCACTCCCTAAACGGCGTGCGCCGCCGGCAAAGAACCAGTCATTAAATCGATCTAAGCCATATTTATCAAGCAAGATTTTGTGAAGTAGGCTTGCACGTTCTGCAATCATCGCAGGTATGTCGGGGCGTTTGATATAAAGAAAATAAGCGGTTCCTAAGCCAGCGATGCTTAACCAGAAGGGAAGTTGCATTAAACCATGCCCAATAAAACTCAATACACCATGATAATCTCCGGGCGCAAAGGGATTATGAGCAATGGCTCCCTCAAAATAGTTACCAAATAATAAGGGGCTTATCGTGAACATCCCAATGAATACCGAAGGTATCGCTAATGCGATTAAGGGTCCTGTGACAACCCAGGGCGTTTCATGTAAATGTTTGCGGGTGTGTTCATCCATGCGTTCTTTACCATGAAAGGTTAGGAAAAACATGCGGAAGGTATAGAGGGCAGTGATAAATACGCCCAACGTGACGGCATAATAGGCAATACCTGCACCTGCCCTTTCGGCTTCATAAGCAAGATGAGTTGCTTCGATAATGGCATCTTTGGAGAAGAAGCCGGCAAAGCCAGGAAAACCAATTAGGGCTAATGAACCTAAAAGCGCGGTCCAATAAGTAATTGGCATATATTTTTTTAAGCCACCCATTTTACGCATATCTTGTTCATGGTGCATGGCGATAATGACGGAACCGGCACCTAAGAATAAGAGGGCTTTGAAAAAGGCATGAGTCATTAAATGGAATATCCCGGCGGCGTAAGCCGAAGCACCCAGGGCGACTGTCATATAACCCAGTTGTGATAGCGTAGAATAAGCAATGACGCGCTTGATGTCGTTCTGCACTAAGCCTAAAATTCCCATAAAAAATGCGGTAATAGCCCCTATGATTAAAACAAAGCTAAGCGCCGTTTCACTCAATTCAAATAAGGGCGACATACGGGCTACCATGAAGATACCGGCTGTCACCATAGTCGCCGCGTGAATTAAGGCAGAAATGGGTGTCGGACCTTCCATTGAATCAGGCAGCCAGACATGTAAAGGAAATTGAGCAGATTTACCCATTGCGCCAATAAAGAGCAAAATACAAATCACACTCATGATGGACCATTCACTCCCTGCAAAAATACTGATTGTCTTATCATAATCACCGGCTTGCGCCAATTCAAAGACTTCAGTATAATTGAGACTATTGAATGTCATCAATACCGCAGCAATACCTAGAATAAAACCAAAATCGCCCACTCGATTCACCAGAAAAGCTTTCAAGTTAGCATAAATGGCAGATTCTTTGGTAAACCAAAAGCCAATTAGCAAGTAAGAAACTAAGCCTACTGCTTCCCAGCCAAAAAATAATTGAACAAAGTTATTAGACATCACCAACATCAGCATAGCGAAGGTGAATAGAGAGATATAACTGAAAAAACGCTTATAACCAGGATCATCATGCATATAGCCAATGGTATAAATATGCACCATCCAGGAAACAAATGTCACCACAACCATCATTAAAGCAGTGAGCGAGTCGAGCATAAATCCAACTTCAAGATGGATATTACCAGCGACAAGCCAAGTATATAACGTTTCATTAAAAGTTTCATGTCCCCCAAAAACGATTTGGTAAAACACATAAAGCGACATAAAAAAGGACAACCCAACGGCACCGTTTGTCACCCAATGGGCAACCCGCCGACTAACGGGAAACAGTCCAGCAATAATCGCCCCAAATAGGGGGGCTAATACAATAGCAATAGCAACATTTTGCATATTTTATCCTCAACAAGTAAATAGACGTTTTAGAAATACGATTTTTCAAAAATCGGATTTTTTAACGCAGTGAAACAATTCACAATGATATATTATCTTATTTCTACTGGATTTTGTCTATATTCATTAAACCTTATTATAAAAAACAAGCATAGAGCCACTAAACACCCTATTATATGGCTAAGGTGCATATGTTGAAAAACGTGTGATTTTGTATAAGGCAAAATAGATTCATTCAAATAAAAGTCAAATAAAAATTTAATGGGCATAAAAAAAAGTATCACGATAGCCATAGAACGCCAAGGTTGTAAATCTCGTAGCCCCCAAAGTGCAAGATAACACATCGCACCATAAACCAAACCCGATAATCCACCATAATAAATCATATTCGGTTTCATTATCAGCAAAGATAAGCTAATAAAAAAAGCCATTAATATGCATAATAATCCAAAATACCGGTAAGTTCTATATTCAATAATCCATCCTGCCATACCAAAAGCTAAAAGATCATAAAATAGATGTAAATTCGTAAAATGCACTAAATGTGAAGATAAAAGCCGCCAAATTTCCCCTTCAAATATTGCCTTCCGATCATAAATGAAAGCGGCTGATACTTCAGGTAAAGCATAAGTTACCAAACTCAAACCCAGAATAGCCAGTGTCAAAAAAGGGATATGTGAAATTATTTTTTCCGAAATAGCCATAATCCACTTAGTGCCATAATAAGAATTAGAAAGGCAATATCCAAACTACCGCCCCCGGTATAGCCTGGCTTATGGATTATTTTGTAATCATCAGGTGCTTCTTTTACCTTTTCTTTGAAGAACTCAAGTTGTTCTTTTAGACTCACAATAAGTTCTTGACTTGCTTGTTTAAAACCTTTTGAACTATCTATGCGAAGCTGTTCTGACAAGTTCACCGGCGTTGCCAGGCTCTTGATATGGCTAATGCCTGGGGCGCGAAATAACATTTTGCGGCTTTTGATGTCATAAACGGAAGCATCAACCATTGTATGAGTATCGTTTTTTTCACCAGGTATCGTATAAGCCCCGATGAGCGTCCAATACGTTATTGAAGCCAAACCTCTATCCGTAAATCGGCTTTGATCATAAGAAATCAGGGCGATCACATCAATACCATACATTGTGCGAATTTGGGATAAATTAGCAAAACTCCCATTTGTTGTGAGGTAAGCTGATGGAATGATGTCAATTGATTTGACAAAATCATAAGCTTTGAAATACCCGCTGACAGTTTTCATCAACGCCATTTTATCTCGTTCGGTTAGAAGGCGATGTCTCCCAGTGGTTTCGGGTACAAAGGCAATGCCAATTCTTAAGGGCAAGGATAATAAGGGAATTGTAGGCGTTTCAACAAACTGCTTTTGATTTGGATAAAGGTACTGAACGACACTACTGCTATAGTGTTTTGGTGAAGTGCTGCAACCTATTAATAGATTACCAATCAATAGGCACCATAAAATGATTGGTAATATCTTTGATGACTTCATTCATTTAATTCCTTTATACGTTGCGGAAACAAAACATATAACGACATGGATTATATACAACCCATGTCGTTATTATTTAGGTATTAATCTAAACCCCAAATTTTTCCAAACCACGACTTTTTAGCTCAACTGCTTTATAAACCTTTTTCAGCAAAAAAGCGACTGTATTTTTTATCTTCTTGTAAGATATGCTTTTTTAACCAATTTTTCAAAAAATTAATTAAATCAATATTGATTTGTTCACCCTGAGCAATTCTATCTTTCATTTCCATCACTTGCTTTGTCAGTTCTGCATGCTGCGCCTTGTGTTCTTCATACTTAGGATAATTAAAAATCCTAAATAAGCTTTCTTCAACCGAAAAATGTATCAGCGTATACAGCACCAATTCAGCTAAAACCTCATTGGCAATAGAGTTATCATGCTTAATAAATGCCTCATTATAGATCCGGTTAATCAAACCAACCAAAATTTTATGCTGTTCATCAATTTCCTGGATACCCACACTTAAGTCATCATCCCAGGAAAGAAATTCTTCTTTCATTGTGTTCTCCATTAAATGAATGTATGAACCTATCCCATTATTCAAAAATGCCGAAATAAAATAGGTTTTATATGAATAGTGACTCCGATACAATTATTTCAATAAAGCCGAAACCTGTTGAATCAAAGTTTTTTCATTAACAAAGGTAATATCAAACATACGAGTTAAACCTTGGATTTGCTCATCACTCAACCCAAGCACCAGCATAAAAAAATGCTTTTTCTCCATTTTCAATCTTTTACGTAGTTTGACATATTTGTCAATAAAATGTCTAAATTCACCCGACTTGCATTCTACAAATACCGGTATACCATTTATCAAAAAAAAGGCATCCAGCTCATTATTATTCTTATTAGGAAAGTGAATCTGAAAACTCCTCAAACCGGAAAAGCTAATCTTACGTTCATGACAAAAAGCCAGCAATTTCATAAAAGCAAACCATTCTAGCCATTCTCCATTAAAAAACTTGACAATTGGCTGCGCCGTCTGCAAAGTCAGATGTATTTTATTTTGTTTCCTATTGACAGAATACCTAGCAACAAAGGCGTATTCATAGAGTTCTTTACAAAACTCTTTAATAAGCACTGCTTCTTCTTCACTGTAATCAGACAAATTCAGCGTCACATTAGTATATCTTTTATTTTGAATATATTTAATTTTATCACTCACTACTTTTAGCAAGTCATAATTATCACCCAATTTAACCGCCACCTCATCAAAAAAACCCGTCGTAACAACCGCTTTTTTATCAATATTCAACTGAATATTTTGACTTTTAAACCAATCTAAAATAGGTTGATATTGTTGTTTTTCCGTCATCGCCGTTGTGTTAAAAATATCCATATCGTCAGCATTTTGATTCGCACCATCTGCTTCATTGGAAATTTCAGTAGCGGGCAGACTTTTTTGCAAACGACTCAATTCCGTTCGCACACTAAAATACTTATCCAACAGCTTTTTGACAAAAGCAAGTGTGCCATATATCGGCATAATCTGTTTGCAAACAGGGCATTTAACCTTTTTACCGGTATGTTGATTAGGTACTTCTCGTAAATATCCACATTTATTACATCTAAAAATTGCCATCGTATAAAAAATTCCTCCATTCTATAGAAGATTAGTTAGTAGGTGCCAAAGCTTTAGCTTTGGAAACAGATTTCAAGCTTTTAAAGATTCAGACAAATGTGGTTGGATGGTTTGCAAAATACCTTTAAATACTTTCGGGCTACCGGCTACGATATTGCCTGTTTTCATGTAATCGTTTCCACCGCTAAAGTCACTGACTAAACCGCCAGCTTCTTGAATTAATAAAACGCCAGCAGCCATATCCCATTCTTTTAAACCAATTTCCCAAAAACCGTCTAAACGCCCGGCAGCCACATAAGCTAAATCAAGGGCAGCGGAACCGGCACGACGAACATCTGAAATTTCAGAAAATAGAGCTTTAAAAGTTTTCAAATAGGTATCTATATGATAACTTTTCCTAAAGGGAAAACCGGTACCGAGCAATGCGTCTTGAAGGGAACCTAACCCACTAACACGTACACGGCGATCATTAAGTAAAGTACCATTACCTCGTGACGCAGTATACAAATCACCACGTAAGGGATCATAAATCACCGCCTGTTCTAAGCGCCCCTTATATCTTAAAGCAATAGAAACACTAAACTGTGGATTGCCATGTAAAAAATTCGTCGTACCATCCAAAGGATCGATCACCCATTGATAATCATCACCTTGTATTACGCCGCATTCTTCGGCAAGAATAGCATGATGGGGAAAGGCTTTATGTAATGTTTCAATGATTACCGCTTCGGCTTCTCTATCGACTTCGCTGACAAAGTCGTTTTGCCCTTTAGTTTCTATCTGTAAATCTTGGCGTTTTTCGATATAACGAATAATGAGGTTACCGGCACGGCGTGCCGCCCGTACCGCAATATTGAGCATTGGTTGCATAATCAGTTATCAGTTATCAGTTATCAGTTCACAATTAGTTTATCAGTCATCACACAAAAATCCATTTTAACATCATTTTCATTGGCATCATCTATTTTATCGACAGGTTCAAATAGGGATAAGCCTATTTTAATTATATCTTTTCGGCATTTTTGCAAAAATCTATCATAAAACCCTTTGCCATAACCCACTCTATAACCTTGCCTATCAAAACAGAGTAAGGGCAACAAAATCATATCAATCATATCATCAGGGCACTTTTCCGCATTAATCGGTTCAGGAATACCCCACTTATTTTCCATAATTTTGGTATCGCTTTTCAGCACAAAACTTTCCATCATAAGAGTCTGAAAATGACTTTTTGAAGTTATCAGTGTGACAGAAGGATAGTGTTGCCTTATTTCATCAATAATTAGCCAAGTATTTATTTCATTTTGTTTCAAAATAGGTAAAAATAAATGTAGCCTTTTAACCTGGCATAAATCAAAATGCTTGAAAAATTGTTCGCTAATACTTAGACTTTTTTCTTGTAAACTTTCTAAACTCAACGTTTTTCTTTTCGATAAAAATTGTTTTCTGAGTTGATTTTTATTCATGCGACTCCTAACTTTTACACCAATTTATGGACATTTCCACACTTAACAGCGCACAACGCGAAGCCGTTACAGCACCGCTAGAGCACATTTTACTATTAGCAGGTGCCGGCAGCGGCAAAACGAAATGCTTAACGCACCGCATTGCCTGGTTATTAAAAACTGAACAAACCTACCCTCATAATATTTTAGCCGTCACCTTTACGAATAAAGCGGCAAATGAAATGCGCTCACGCATTGACGCTTTATTAAAAAAGCCCGCGAAAGGTTTATGGGCAGGTACATTTCACAGTATCGCGCACCGTCTATTACGCATCCATTGGAAAGATGCCAATTTACCGCAAGCATTTCAAATACTGGATAGTCAAGATCAATTACGCATACTCAAACAGGTAGTGAAAAGTTTAAACATTGACAAAGAAACTTTATCTCCAAAACGGGCACAACATTTTATTAATGCTTGTAAAGATGAAGCACTTCGTGCTAAAGACATTGTTATTGAAGTAGAAGAGAAATTTCTGAAGGCAAAAATGCTTGAAATCTACTCGGCTTATGAAGAAACCTGTCAACGTACCGGCGTAGTTGATTTTGCGGAATTACTATTACGAAGTTATGAACTTTTGCGTGATCATCCCCCCTTGTTGGAATATTATCAACAACGTTTTAGACATATCCATGTCGACGAATTTCAAGATACCAATACGATACAATACAAGAATTTACAACTATTAGCCGGCAAACAAGGTAAAATGTTTGTCGTGTTCGATGATGATCAAAGTATATATGCCTGGCGTGGTGCCAAGTTGGAAAATATTCAACAGATTCAACAAGATTTTTCTGAAACTCGTTTAATGCGTTTAGAACAAAACTATCGATCTACCGGTATCATTTTAGAAGCCGCTAACGCCTTGATTGCCAATAATAAAGGGCGTTTAGGCAAAAAATTATGGACGCAAGATAAGGCGGGCGAACCGGTCAACTTATACACTGCCTATAGTGAAATTGATGAAGCACAATTTGTCGCTGAAAAAATCCAAGCTTGGCAAGGTAAACGGGTTGAAATCGCCATTTTATACCGAACCACCGCGCAATCGCGCCAATTTGAAGAAGCGTTACTACTAAAAGGAATGCCCTATCGCATTTATGGTGGGCAACGTTTTTATGAGCGCCTTGAAATTAAAAACATGTTAGCTTATTTGCGCTTGCTGGTTCACCGTGATGATGATAGCGCATTTGAACGAGTGATAAATACGCCAAAGCGAGGAATTGGAAATCGAACCGTTGACATTTTACGGAGTCTTGCACGTCAACAGGGCAATTCAATGTGGCAAGCGGCTTGCGCGGTGCTTGAAACTAAGCAATTAAAAGCGAGAGCGGCTAATAGTTTGACTACTTTTTTAAACCTGATTGAACAACTGACGGCGCAACTCAAAGATTTACCGCTCCATGAAAAAGTTGAACAAATCAAAATCGTAACGGGCTTCATTGCTCATTACAAAAAAGAAAGCAAACAAGAAGCAGAAAAACGGCTAGAAAATCTTGAAGAACTAGTCACAGCGGCGCGTCAATTTGAGCAACTTAACAAAAATAAATCCAATCTCTTAACCGCATTTCTTGATCATGCAGCCCTAGAAGCAGGAGAAAGGCAAAGTAGTCAATTTGACGACTGTGTACAATTAATGACATTACATGCTGCTAAAGGATTAGAATTTAAAGTCGTTTTTATATGTGGTTTAGAAGAAGGTTTATTTCCACACCAAAATAGTCTGGATGAATCCAAACTAGAAGAAGAACGCCGCTTATGTTATGTTGGTATTACCCGGGCGCGACAATATTTATATCTCTGCCATAGTAAAAGCCGCTATCGTTACGGAATGCGTGATAGATGTATCCCCTCACGCTTTATTCAGGAAGTGCCGCTCGAATTAATTCAAGATGTTCGTTTAAAAAGTGCGATGGCACCGTCATTATAGTAGTAGAAATCCGATTTTTGAAAAAATCGGATTTCTTTAATGAGTAAAAAAAAGAATTAATACTTGTAAGGGCAAAAAAACCTGACAGGTTTTGAAAACCTATCAGGTTTGTAATGATATAATAAACCCACCACACTTTGACTTTTTAACCCTTGATATTTTATAAACAGTTAATTAAAATTTTTATCTTCCCATTGATATAAGGTATTGATTATGGAAGCATCTATTAGAGATACTAAACTTATCACTATAGGCAATTCAAAAGGTGTTAGTTTACCTAACTGCCTTTTACAAAAATATGGCTTTTCCAATTGGCTATTATTGGAGGAAACCGAACAGGGTATTTTATTGCGTAAAAAGGACGACAATAAACTCCCTTATGAAGAAACGTATAAGGCAATAGCACAAGCACAAGAAGATTGGACATATTTTGACCAAACATTACTAGATGGATTAGAAAAAAATGAATTTACTACCCCTTCGATCTGAAATTTATTTGGCTAACTTGAATCCAACGATTGGTGGTGAAATTCAGAAAACACGTCCCGTTGTGATAGTTAGTCAGAATGATATGAACCGTTACATGGAAACTATTGTGGTATGTCCTTTAACCACAGTTATTCACCCGACATGGCGTTGTCGCTTACAAATCAGTTGCGCGGGTGTCGATGCTGAAATCGTTGTTGATCAAATACGGGCTATCAGTAAACAAAGGTTAATCAGAAAAATTGATCAACTTTCTGAGAAAGACGCAGCCCAATTGAGAAATATTATCACAGAGATGTATGGAGAATGAATACCTGAAAGTGAAATTGGGGTCAGATTTGAAATTTGTGACTTTTGTTCCACATAAACAACATATTTATCTGATTGAACAAATGGTTAGCTTGCCGGCTTATGTACAGTCAATTGCTGGGGATACGTTTTTTAACAAGCCGAAAATTAAAACAATCAATACCATTATAAAACAGGTTGATGCGATGATAACTATTACATCAATCATGAAAAATAAATCAACTGATTTGCACGATATACCTTTTTATGTTGAATATGAGATTAAGTTAAAGGAAGCCTATCTTATGGTTATTGAGTCACTGACTCATTTCCAAAATGAACTGCGATGCGAAAAAGGTCATTTTCTATTTAAGAAAAAAACCAAAAAACTGATTCGCAAGATTGGCAGACTGAAAAGCAATATTACCTTGTTCCAGAAAAATATAGAACGCTATTTTACCGCGGATTCGTGGGATATAGAGATGTGTAAAGATGCAGAAGCTGGACTTCTTGACGAAATGGCGGAATGGGTTCACTACCTGACTTTAATTTTATTTTCTAAGTAGTTACATCTATTTTAACAAAGAGGTATTTATGGAAAGAAAAGTTTTAGAAATTGTAAGCTTTACTGATCCTTATTGCACTTGGTGTTGGGGTTCTGAACCGATCCTGCGAAAAATACAGGAAGTCTATGGGAAACAAGTATCCATCAGTTTTGTAATGGGTGGACTCGTGGAGGATATTCGAAACTTCAGCGATCCAGGTGCTGGTATTGGGGGAGAACAGTGGCATAAGCAAGTGGCTGAACATTGGGCGGAAGCGTCTCGTCGTCACAAGATGCCAGTGGACGTGGAAGTTTATTATGATATTAAGGATGATGTCTTTTCAACGTATCCTGCCTGTATAGCGTTTGAAGCAGCCAAACTCCAAAGTGAAGAAATGGGGAAGCTCTACTTGCGTCGTCTTCGTGAAGCTGCCGCTGCGGAAAGAATGGCAATCCAGCACTCTGATGTTCAGGTGGCATTGGCTGATGAAATCGGACTGAATCGTGATATTTTTTTAGAGAATATACAAAGTAAAAAAGCCGAAAATGCTTTTAGAGAAGATATTGCGGAGTGCCTTCAAAGAGGAGTGCGAGGTTTTCCGAGTTTTCTTTTAAGAGGTTTCGGAGAAGAGATACTTCTTAGAGGATATACGCCTTATCAAACCTTCGACAACTGGTTTCGAGAATTATCGAAAAATCAATTGGAACAAAAAGAACTCCAAGCTGGATTACCACAAGTATTTGATTTCATATCCAGATATGGAAAGGTAGCTCCAATAGAAGTGGCTTGTGTTT
>QNES01000146.1 GCA_003645255.1 Gammaproteobacteria bacterium | reverse complement strand
TCACTAATCGCGTAAAGTTTCATATAAATTATAATAAATTCAAATACTTAGTGACTGAATGCACTATACCGTTTGTATCTAAACCACATTGAGTGAGCAAGGTAGTGGTATTACCATGTTCAAGAAAGTGATCAGGTAGCCCTAAATTTAAGATGGGCGTGGAGTCAGCGTGTGCTTGTAGGCATTCATTAATGGCACTTCCGGCACCTCCCATTATGACATTTTCTTCTATGGTGACGATGAGATCATGTTGTTGTGCCATTTGTCGAATCAAGTCAATATCTAATGGTTTGACGAAACGCATGTTGATGACGGTGGCATCCAGTTGTTCTGCGGCACTCAGGGCAGTGGTTAATAGTGTGCCAAAAACGAGTAGGGCGACTTTGTGTCCTTCACGACGTATTTGAGCTTTGCCGATAGGTAAAGTGGTCAAATTTTTCTCTACTGGGACACCGACTCCACATCCGCGTGGATAGCGCACAGCACTGGGTCCTTCATGCTTAAAGCCGGTGGTAAGCATTTGCCGACATTCGTTTTCGTCAGCAGGTGCCATAATAAGCATATTGGGAATGCAGCGTAAATAGGTGAGATCAAAGTTACCGCTATGCGTGGGACCGTCTGCTCCGACTATACCAGCGCGATCAATGGCAAATAAGACGGGTAAGTTTTGTAATGCGACATCATGGATTAATTGATCGTAGGCGCGTTGTAGAAAGCTAGAATAAATAGCGACGACGGGCTTTAAGCCGTCACAAGCGAGTCCAGCTGCAAAAGTAACGCTATGCTGTTCGGCAATCCCAACATCAAAATACCGTTTGGGAAATAATTCAGAAAAGTCAACTAAACCTGAACCTTCACGCATGGCGGGGGTAATCCCAATAAGACGTTCATCTTGAGTAGCCATGTCACAGAGCCAGTCACTAAAAATTTGTGTATAGGTTGGGGCTTTGGCTGATTTAGTCACCATTTTGCCTGTTTTTGGATCAAAGGCGGTGACACCGTGATAGACACAAGGATTATCTTCTGCACTGGGATAACCTTTCCCTTTTTTGGTGACAATATGCAGAAATTGTGGTCCTTCCAATGCCCTCATATTTTTTAAGGTGGTTAGCAAAGTGGGTAAATCATGTCCATCAATGGGACCAATATAATTAAAGCCGAGTTCTTCAAACAGGGTGCCTGGTGCGACCATACCTTTGACATGTTCTTCGGTGCGCCGTGCTAATTCGCGCATGGGTGGTATCGGTCTGAGAAATTCTTTACTGCCTTGACGTACTGATGTATAAAATGGACTGGATAAGATTTTAGCTAAATAATTGGATAAGCCACCTACATTGGGAGAAATCGACATATCGTTGTCGTTTAAAATCACTAGGAGGTTGACATCTTGAGCGCCGGCATGATTGAGTGCTTCAAATGCCATACCTGCTGTCATAGCGCCATCACCAATAATGGCGACGGATTTACGAGGCAAACCTAATTGGCGAGAAGCAACAGCCATGCCCAGAGCGGCACTGATAGAGGTGCTGGAATGCCCTACGCCAAAACTATCATAAGTACTTTCACTACGCTTAGGGAAACCGGCAATACCACCATCTTGGCGTAAACTCGACATGGCATCGCGTCGCTCTGTGAGAATTTTATGGGAATAACTTTGATGTCCAACATCCCAAACGAGGCGATCTTCGGGGGTATTAAAAACATAATGAAGGGCAATGGTTAATTCAACCACCCCTAAATTGGACGCAAAATGCCCCCCCGTGCGACTTAAGGTATCAACTAAAAAGTTGCGTAATTCTGTCGCGAGTTGAGGTAAGTCATGTTCAGGTAATTGACGTAATTGGGCAGGCGTTTGAATTTTTTTGAGTAATGACATTATACAATTATGAAACGAAGTAACGAAGTAATTGTGAAACACAAACTAACCGCTAGGTTCATTGTGAATGGCTGATTAATAACTGATAACAGATAACGGATTACTGCCAGGGACGGTGATAAGCCCCTAAGGTTGTTTGTGTGCCTTCTGATACTTTGCTGAGTTCTGCTAACCAACTCGCTTGGGGAGTATAAGTAGCTGGATGGCGTTTACAAGCATCTAGGGCAGCTCGCCAAACACGAGTGACTTGGGCTGTGTATGTTGGGCTACGTTGGCGCCCTTCTATTTTTATGGCAGCAATGCCGGCTGTTTGAAGTTGTGGTAGCATTTCCAGAGTGTTTAAACTGGTGGGTTCTTCAATAGCGTAGTAGGTATGTTGTCCAACTTGAAAACGTCCTTTGCAAATAGTAGGATAACCAGCACTTTCATTGCTACCCCGTCGATCAATCAATACCCCCCCTAAGCGTGTTTCTAAGCCTTTCGGTGTTTCATTCCATTCGACAGCGTGTGCTGGTGAACAAGCACCGAAAGTATTGGGAGAATCCCCAGTCGCATAAGAAGATAGTAAACAACGCCCTTCTACCATAACACATAGGCTCCCAAAACCGAAGATTTCTACATCGACGGGGCTATGTTCTATGACATGCTGGACTTGAGGGAGTGATAGAACTCTGGGGAGTACCACGCGACGAATACCAAAATGCTTGTGATAAAAGCGTAGTGCTTCGTAATTGGTAGCTGAACCTTGGACCGAGAGGTGTCGCGCTAGATCCGGCCATCGTTCAGTGGCATAATCCAGTACCCCTAAATCTGCTAAAATGAGGGCATCTACATTTAATTCGGCTGCATGATCGACGGCATCAGTCCAACGTGACCAGCCTTTTGGTTGTGGAAAGGTGTTAATGGCGATAAATACGCGCACATTACGCTCATGGGCATAACGAATCCCTTGTTCCATCTTGGCGATGGTAAAATTAAGACCTGCAAAGTGCCGTGCATTGGTATCGTCGCGGAAACCGATATAAACGGCATTGGCACCGTTATCGACGGCGGCTTTTAGGGCAGGTAAATTACCTGCGGGACAGACTAGTTCCATAGATCATTCCTATTGGTGAAAAATTCAAAAAAATATGAAAACAGACGGGTTGTTGTGTGCATTTGTTCAACTTGTTGGTAAATCAAGCATTTTTAGTTGCCTACAATCTAAATCAGAAAGACGGTTTAGACGCAAATCATTACTAAGCAGTGGCACATTTAATGTCAAAGCGGTTGCCACAATAATGGCATCAGGTAATTTAAGTGTGTGTTGACGGCGTAATTGAATGGTTTTTGTCTTAATTGGCTCCTCTAAATTTATTAATGTCAATTGTGCTAAAAAATCTCGAATTTTTTGTTCAGTTTGTTTATCAAGATCGGGATAACTAAGTAACTCCATTTCTGTCATGACAGAAAAATAATAGTTACCTTCGGGCAATGGTTCGGCTAAACGTCCACCTAACAAATACAAAATGATGTTAGTATCCAACAAAAATTGACTCACAACCATTCCCCCCGTATGCGCTTTTGAAATTCAAGCGGTTCTTCAGTCAATGAGAGAGTATCGGCAAAACGATTCAAATCTGTCATTTTGGGCGGAATCACTTTCTCTTCAGGTGATGATTCTATTGCTAACAAAATGATTCTAACCGGTTTTTTAAACCAGTCGTTGTAATGTGCCGGAATGGGTATCGTCCTATCGTGTGATTTCGATGTAAATTCAATGGCTTGCATTTTTATCTCCTGATTGGTTAATTAAAATTCATGTTTTTCCGGCAACCACATCAATCACGATTACCTCATTAAAATACTCGTTCATCATTTGCAATCCTTCTTATGGCTTGAGTAGTTACCATATACTTCATTAAAATACTCGTTCATGATTTGCAATTCTTCATCCGGTACATTCTCAAATTTTGACAATGCAACGAGTTTTCTGACTTCTTTTGATATTTTTTCAACTACCGCTTGTTGTGGTATTAGTAAGGGTATTTTTTTGATGTAATTTGCGGAATTATTCGTGCTTGCGTTTATCGTTCTAATTAGATTATTACAAACTTTGCTATTAAAAAAACCGAGCAAATAGTCAATTAAATGTTTGTACTCTTCTGAGAGAAATATTCCGACGATTGACTGATCGAACAGCCTATTATTAATCAATGATCCAGTCAGCGAGGCTGATGAAACCATAGGAACTGCTATTCCTTGCCGGAAGTAAAAATGTGAGTTTTGAAATCTTGCTCTTTTCTTATTCAAAACTTTGTAGTTGTAAATGGCTTCTTTTCCCCAGTTCATATACCATTCAGAGGGTTTGTAAAATCTTTTATTTCCGCCTTTTACGATAGGAACCCAATGTTTTTCATTATTTATCCCTTCAAGTGGGGGGTTAGTTGAAAGATCATCTTGACAGATTTGTTCGCTTTCTACAATTCTGTATTTCTTTGCACCCCTAGTAATACATGGTAAACGCCTTAAATATTCACCGTCATTGCCTGAATAAAACCCAGTGACTACTGAGCAAATATCGCCGACGGTTTTATCAGCAGAAGAGCGCAACGCCTTACTAATCCAACCTTTAGTCGGTAGAAAAAAGGCACTTGAAGGATTATCAATAAGTTGAGAATAAAAAAGCCGACAAATTTCGTAGCTATCTTTCTTATCAGTTAGTAGTAAGGGTAGTTCTGATTGCGAACGCAATCCTTTATATACGGGAAGATCGAATTAGAAATAATCCATAAGTTTCCTTTGCATATATTTCTGGGTAGTCCTTTTTAAGCTGTTTTCTCTTTTCTGGTGATTGGTATGCCCCATAAGGGGGGTTTGCAATAATCCTATCAAATTTTTTAGCCGTTATTAAAAGTAAAAAATCCTCTTGATTGATCTCAATATTCTTAATACCAAGATATTTTTGTGTCAAGTTGTCTGCTGAATTTCCATTGAGCTCGTAAGCGGTTATGTGAAGCATTTTTTCACTTTTTAATAGCTCATCAATAAAAATGCCTTCTCCAGCACAAGGCTCAAGGATGGACATATCAGACTCACAGTCAAGAATACCCACCATATATGAAGTGATATGCTTGCAATTTGTATAGAACGCTTGGAACTCGTCTTGTTTACGTTTGGCTGGAGCTACCATTTTAGTTGGTTCAAAAAATCCGAGTTTTTCAAAAATCGGATTTCTACTTATTCTATATATCAACTTTATCATAAACATCAGACAGGGCTAAATGACAATCAATCGAAGGCAGTTCAATAGTTTCTTGCAAATTTTTGGTTTCTGAAAGTAGCCATTGATTATTTTTCTGTCGTATATAATGTTCCACATGACATTTATCTTGTGCGATCATAATATATTCCATTAAGGAACTGAGGGCGCGGTAATGTTCAAACTTATCCCCTCGATCATAACCCGATGTGCTATTAGATAGCACTTCAATTATCACGGTTGGGTTCAGCAGAGTATCTTTCTGCTCATCGTCAAATTCAGCTTGATGACACATCGCAACGAGGTCCGGATAAGTATATAAACCTGTCGGATTCACCTTAACACGCATATCGTTAGCATATACCCGACAAGGGCGCTTTTTGAATTGCGTATGAATTTCAGCTAACACATTGGCTACAATCTGATTGTGTTTTGGACTCGCACCCGACATCGCAAATATTTCGCCATCAAAATATTCGCTTTTGTATTCAGCCTCGCGTTCTATAGCTAAATATTCTTCAGGTGTGATATAGGCAAGTTGAGGTTGTGCAGACATTTTATGTTTTCCTTTAAAGGAATAAATACGATTTTTCAAAAAAATCGTATTTCTGAATTTCAGGCTCCACCTTGTTGATTCTTACGATGGCATAATTCCGTCGTAATCGCATTCAGTACTGCCCACTTCTTATGACACCAAGTTGGTGCTAATAAAATATCTTTTGAAGCCGTCGCTGTCACTCGATGAAAAACCACTTCAGGCGGTGTTCGTTCAATCATATCGGCTGCAATAGAAACATAAGTTGATAGTTCTAATGGTTGATATTCGCCTTGCCGCCACTGTTTAGCCAAAATGGTATGTTTGACAACATGAAGGGCGTGTAACTTTAAGCCTTCTACTCCCAATTCAAGTACACGTTCCAAACTTTTCAAACAATGCCAACGCTCTTCACCAGGCAAACCAATAATTAAATGAGTACACAAAGGGATACCCCGTTGCTTCGTCGCATAAACCGCTTGTTGATATTCCGCAAAACCATGCCCCCGGTGAACACGTTCTAAAGTTTCATCAAAAGTAGATTGCAATCCTAATTCTAGCCAAATTTCATAACCTCGCTTTTTATAACTCTCTAGCAAATCTAACACCTCATCGGAAACACAATCAGGGCGCGTTCCAATAGATAAGCCAATCACATCAGGCTCGGCAAGGGCTTCTTCATAAAGCGTGGCTAAATATTTTATATCGGCATAAGTATTCGTATATGCCTGAAAATAAACGATAAAACGTTTTGCCTTCGTGCGTTTAGCAATGACACTGCGACCATTTGCTAGTTGTAATGCAATGGATGACGGACGATTAGGACTGAAAGAAATATTATTACAAAAAGTGCAACCACCTTTTCCTAAAGTGCCATCCCGATTAGGACAAGTAAAACCTGCATTAATGGTTAATTTATGTACTCGTTCGCCATAGCGTCGTAATAAATCTTGACCAAAAGTATTAACGTAGTCTGATAGTACCATATTATGATTTTATCACGAAGCATTGTAAATGTAGTCTTTTTCAGTAGCTTAAAATGGTGGATTCGCTAATAAAGTTTCCACAATTTCATTGAGAGTATTATAAGCCGCTAAAGGTTTTATGTCACTTGAGGGTGGCGTTTTCGGATTTTTTCCATGGGCTACCCAATCTCTTTATTGGCTTCTTTAATCATACACAGGGCATCTGTGAGAGTCAATTTTTCAACACAGGTACGTTGAAGTAATCTCTGTTTTGCTTCCCTGGTTTTGATGGCTCTTTCGGCAATTTTAAAGCTATCATGAGTCATTTTATAAGCCAACAGTATAAATGGCAACGGGTTAAAATTCATAGTCGCTTACCCAAGTAATGAGTTGTAGTAGTGTGGTTTTGTTATCAAGAAAATGGGGATCAACATCCACGCGCTGTTCTTGCCAATACCAGCCATCTGCATCAATTTTATAGTAAGTTTGAGGATGACTTTCCAGCATGTAAACGACATATTCTCTGTCTAACCAACCTTTGACATCAATTGAGCCTTCTGCTAACAACGCAGATGTGCCTGTCGGTTTAAATTCCGCTAATTGTTCACCCGCCTGGGTTTTTATGGACAATTTTGGGGCTTGGTAATGCCCTAATGCTTCTATCACGTCAGTTTTACTTTCTTCTAAAATCAAGGGCTCATCTTGTAACCAATTTTTGATATTGGCATATAGTTGATTGACGCGCTGTAAATAAATTTGCTGTTTGATTTGAACGTCTTGCTGTTGTTCTTCTATAATCATGTTCATCTTTCTACCTTTAAAGCATTTTAAATGTGTAACCATTTGATTGTGCAAGGGATTTTTTAATACGCCGCGATTCTCCAATCCTTGTAGTTAGTTTTATCTAGTGCAGGAAGGCGAAAATTTCCAGACCATTTATTAAGGGCAAAGAAATCCGATTTTTTGAAAAAATAGTATTTCTATACTGTTCAACATTTTCATCAATTTTTGCCGTATTAATTGTTTGATTGACCGCTTCACGCAAATTATCATTCATGATATATACTCTTCAGCAAGGTTCTCCTTGATTAACTTTGCCTTTTGGTAATAGGATGCCAACATATTGGAAAAAAACCAGCACTTTTAGCATTGAAGCAGGCAAGGGATGTTTAATACCATTCAGGATAAAATGTTCATAAATAGGCAGTTGTACCTTTAAAGAAGAATAGATGTTGAGGGTTTTATAAAAAGAAGATTTGATAGCACTTAACGCTTTTGCCCTATTAAAATTAACTTCAAAATCCGGTTCTCCAGTGTTCTTTTCCTTATAGAAATTTCTAACCATGTTCAGTAAAGCCCTTGGTATCCCAAATGCCGCGTAACACACTAATTGCAATAGTTGACATAAATAGGTAGGGAAACAGCTTTAGAATTTGCCCGTAATTTATGAAAAGTCTTTAGCATCAATGTGGTTTTACCACAGCCACGCGGTCCGGTAATGAGCTTTGCGCCACCTTGTGACAACTTTCGTATAATGGTGTTTTCGTCAGGTTGTTCGATAGTCCATTTTAATAAAGCCGTCTCATCAATATATTCTGCTTGCTCAGTAAAGAGATTTTCTTCCTCAGCAAACAAATTTAGGGTATTATCAATCATTAAAAATTGTTTTGAAGTTTATTAACATTTTAGGTTATGTCCACCTACTTAAGTACCCACTGCCATTGACTTAAGGGGCAGACGCAGGTCTGCCCCTACAAGGTCCCGCATATTCAGAGGCTACTGGGTTTTCATTCTGTCAATCCTTAATTGTTTGAACAAGATTACATGGATTAAAAGGATGCTCAGAATAAGATTGTGATAAGATAATCCGGTTTATCATTTAATTTGTTTAATCACGTTCAAAAATTAGTTAATTTGTCAATTCTTAAATTCTGATTCAAAAAATGAGTTATTTGGAAAATACAATATGTTACAAAAGTTCAAAGCCACTTTAACTGGAAACCAAATACAATGGCTTGATGATATACCAGCCTCGCTAACCAAGAAGTCAACAACGGTTTATATCATTTTTACTGAACCTGAATCAACCGTTGATGGGATTACTAATGAAACGACTTTGAATGCATTGAAAGAAATTGAATCTGGAAGCAGCGAAGTCTTTAAAAATGTTGATGAACTCTTTAAGGATTTAGATAATTAATGAAATCTATTCGACGTTCTACTCAATTCAAAAAAGACTATAAGCGTATCAAGAAATCCTGCAAAAATATAGCCGAACTTCGACAAGTCATTAATAAATTAGCGAATGATGAAGAGCTTGAGCCGAAATATCGTGATCATGCTTTAGTTGGAAACTATTCAGGTTGTCGAGAATGTCATATTGAGCCAGATTGGTTGCTGATATACAAAAACTCAATTACTGAACTAGCCCTAATAAGAACCGGTTCACATTCTGAATTATTTTAGCAAGCGTCAATGCCATTAAGTTAAGCTTTGGAATCCAAACCTTTAGATTTGGAAGTTCTTTAATTTTAAACCGAATAATCCATTACTTACGGTTTGGATTCCAAGAAATATTCCTTAACTTAATGGCATTGAGCCTACGCTCGCTGCGTTTCACAATTCACAATTCGCAATTATTAAGTACCACCCACACGCTGATAATAACGCGCCCGATACAATAAACGTTGTTTTGAAGTGCCGCCTGAATCGCTAAAACCCGTTCGATCATGCAGCACATTATTACTAATAAGCCCTTGCCCTGGCTGCAAAGTCGCCCTGAAAATATAATCAGAATCATCGTCTAACACACTTTCTAAAAATTTAACCGCAGCCTGTGTGGTTTCATCCGCTTTCCAAGTAATAGAACGAGTCCGTTTCGTATAGCGTGTATGTAAATGACCTTCCTGTGTCACGGAAAAAACAGGACCACAATGAGTTGGACGAATTTCTTTCCCCTCTACCACATTAGCCGGAATACACATCACATCAGGCTGCATCAATGCCCGGATATAGTCAGGATTTTCATCCCGCAACCAAATATAAGCTATCTCAGGATCGAGCAAGCTATTTTCACCCCCGCTTGAAGCACTTCGCACACAATGCAATAACAAACCATAAATTTGCTTATCCAGTGAATTATAGTAACCATCAGTATGCCAATGAATAGGGCGATTTGTATAGGGAATATAGCCCTGTCGCATCCCACCTTCTGCCACCGTTAAAGAAGTAATAGCATCATCATCAGCACACATATTATTATCTAAGTGCATCAAATTAAATTGTTTACCCAGCTCACGGGGGAAGCTTTTATTTTCTTCATTCAGCGCACTGGCATAAATCGCCATATTAGCCATTTTACAACGTGCTAAAATCGCCTCATGTTCGGCACGACTTAATTTGCGTGGATCATTAATTTCTACTATTAAAGCGGATAAATCCGTCGGGTGATTTTCCAATTTATGTGCTCGCCAAGCTTGATAGGCAGATTCATTATTTAAATGAAATGGGCTGTTATGCCGGTCATTTGTTTGCTCAAACATTATATTCTGTCTCCCTAAAAATTAATCCAAAGGGCTTAAAAATTGTATTTCTAAATCATTTTCAAAAACATGATTTTTCAGCCAATTTTTACATTATAACATAAATGATAAAGCACTTTCAAGAGGGCATTTTATAACCCGTTGATTTTAAACAAGATATATTTAATCTGTGGAATATCAATAGCTTAAAAAAAGCCAAAAAAGTTTCAATGAAATCATAGAGATAAAGAATAACTTTCCTGGGTGTTAAAAAAAATGAGTTATTTATTTAAATTATATCAATGACTTCCATGCAAATCACTGATATTAAAGGGATTTTTTTTTATTTGACAAACCCATGATTTTTTTATTATAGTAACGCTCCTTTGATTCAAGAAATTTAAGGCTTATTAAAAATTCAAAAACCTAAATCAATTTCAATTGACAGTTAATGCTTAATAATTTAATCATTCATGAGCGACAAACATAAAAGCCTAATTGATGTCGAATCAACTGTTGAGGAATACCTTTCCCAAGCAGACTGGCGCGTCAATGCTAACGCCAATCAGGGCTATTCCCTGGGCGGGCTTATTTTAAATGTATCAGGTAAAGTGATTGCCAATTATTGGCTCAATCATATCTATGCGCCTGAAATAGGTGAAGCTCATCGTGCTGGGGATTTTCATATTCATGATTTGGATATGCTGGCTGGCTATTGTGCCGGATGGTCCCTACGCACCTTATTGACGGAAGGCTTTAATGGTGTACCTGGCAAAGTAGAAGCTAAACCCCCTAAACATCTTTCCAG
>QNES01000145.1 GCA_003645255.1 Gammaproteobacteria bacterium | reverse complement strand
CTCTTATGCCTTTGATAAGTCAGGTTTCTATTCCAATGACAAAACCTCAATTATCGCCAGCGATGATTTGTATTTATTGGGATTGTTAAATTCTCAAGTATTGGATTTTGTACTTCATTCAATTGCTTCAACCAAACGAGGCGGATATTTTGAATATAAACCAATGTATGTCCAAAAACTGCCTATTCGCCCAATTGACTTTGACAACCCAACTGACAAAACTAACTATGATAAAATGGTACAACAGGTTGAAATCATGCTAACACTCAACCAAAAACTTGCAATTTCTCTTGATTCACACAGTCGAACCGTTTTGAAACGTCAAATTGATGCGACTGCTCGGCAAATTGATAATTTAGTTTATCAATTATATAATTTGACGAAAAGGGAAATTGAGATAGTGGAGAAAAGTTTGTAGTTTGCATTTAGGAATGCGCCTGAAATAAAATCAGCAATTAAACCTGACAGGTTTGAAAAACTTGCGTGAAAACCCTAATTAGTCTTTCTGTTTCGTCAAACTGATAAAAACTTCTTCTAAACCGGGTTCTTCTGTGTGTAAATCAACAAATTTAATATTAGCAGTACGTAAACTCTCTAAAATCGCCCCAATTTGATCCTCATCACGGTGCAAGCGTAGAACTAATTCGCCGTTTTTAAAAGATTGTACTTTTTCTTGGAGTGTGACAGGTATTTTTATTTCAGAATGGGTAAGTGTTAAACGTAGCAAGCGATAGGGATAACGGGCTAAAAGGGCAGATTTCTTATCCATGGCGACTAATTGCCCCTGGTTTAAAATGGCAATTTGCTCACATAATGCCTCAGCTTCTTCCAGATAATGTGTGGTTAAGACGATGGTGTGACCGTTTTGATGTAGATGTTTTGTAAATGCCCATAAGGCTTGGCGTAGTTCGACATCAACTCCCGCCGTCGGCTCATCTAGCACAACGACAGGGGGTTTATGGACTAAAGCTTGCGCTATTAATACCCGCCGCTTCATCCCCCCAGATAGTTTTTGTAAATTGGTATTGGCTTTATCGCTGAGGTTTAAGACGTGTAATAATTCATCAATCCAGGCTTGATTTTCTCGCCCATGTCCAAAATAGCCTGATTGTAGTCGCAATACTTCACTGACTGTGAAAAAAGGATCAACCACTAATTCTTGAGGAACGACTCCTAAAGAATGCCGCGCTTGTCGCCATTGTCGGCGCACATCATGCCCCATAATCCGCACTGTACCTTGGGTAGCACGAACTAATCCTGCCATGATATTGATCAAGGTAGATTTTCCAGCACCATTGGGTCCCAGTAAACCAAAGAAACTGGCTTTGGGAATATCAAAGTTGATTCCACGCAGGGCATGTAGAGAACCATAATGCTTATGCAGCTGCGAAATGCTGATAGCGGTATTCATTCTAAGTTATCAGTTATAAGTTATCACGAAAAATTAAAAATACCCTTTTTCAAAAAAAGGGTATTTCCTGAATGCCATTAATCATTAATCATTAATCATTAATCATTAATTCAACTCCACTAAGAGCAGCAAGCTTGAACATTTGTTCAGGAATATTGCGAAAATTCATTGGTGCTTCTTTAGTTTGCCCGCGCAATTCAATTAACAACGCTAATCCCGCACTATCAGTGCGGGTTACATCATATAAATCCAACACTTTAGGCGGTTTCAGTGCGGCGCGTTGACTAAATTCAGTTAATAACGCGCCGACAGTGGCAAAACTCAATTCACCTGATAGCCGCCAAGTATTGTCATTTTCGATAACAATGTGGCTCATTAGTTGACTTTCTTCGCCTTCTTCTTCTTGATGTGGCTAATCAAACCATCCATGCCTTTATTTTTAATAACTTTTGCAAAATTGCTGCGATAAGTGGTGACTAAACTGACACCCGCCACAGTCACATTGTACACTTTCCATTTACCCTTTTTTTTAAGGTAAGACATGGCATAGTCAACTTTAAGAGGCTGACTTTTTCCTGTCTGGTAAATTTTAGTGGATACGAAGGCATTTTTAGAACCTGTGGTAGAATAGTCCATTTTACGGACTTTTCCAGCCACTTTTACCAAAGCACTTGCGTAGGTGCGCACTAATAAACCACGAAACGCTCTAACAAAGCGTATCTTTTGAGACTTAGTAGCCGTTTTCCAATGTTCCTTTAATACTAAGCGAGACATCTTAGCAAAATTAAAATGGGGTAACACTACCTGATCAACTAAAGCATAAACTCCCCTATTGGAACCCGCTTTCAATTTTTCCAACACTTCGTCGGTAGTCTTCTTAACCACGGCTTCTGCATCAGCCGTATTCGCCGCATAAACGTTGAATGCCAAAAGCATTAACGCACATAGCCAAGTGGTATTGGTAAGTAATTTTCTCATTAGCAAATTTTCATCATTATTTAACCGAAATTAAAACTTATTAGTCATTCGTGCCACCACTATTATACAAAAATTGTCCAATTAATTGTTCCAAAACGACGGCAGATTGAGTCAGCCCCGGATCAAATTGATCACCAGCCGTCAAATATTCCTCATCACTACCGGCATCAAGCCCAATATATTGTTCACCTAACAAACCTGCCGTAAAAATACTGACAGTCGTTTCCGTTGGGATTTTATCGTATTGAGGTTCAATATGCACAGTAACAATCGCTTTATAGATATCATCATCATAACGAATATCCGTTACTCTACCAATACGCACCCCACTCATTTTGACAGGTGATTTGACTTTTAATCCACCAATGTTATTAAATTCAGCTGTCACAGCATAGCCCTGTTCTGCGAATAAATCGCCTAAATGACTCACCTTCATAGATAACATCAGTAGGGCGGCAAAGCCTAACGCCACAAAAATACCAACCCAAATTTCGACACTTCTAGTTGATTGCATAATAGCACATACTGTTCCTATAAATCTACTAAAATCTATTCATAGGTAATTCGCTCTCTGTTGATAATCCCGAAAAATTGCAACTAGAGTCCTGGTTGAGCAGTCCCAACCGATGGTACGCAGTCCGACGGATTTTGTCAGTCGTTTTGTACAACTAATCCCTGTAAATATTGGAAGGAAGTCCCCATTGGGTAAAATTGACCTTCAAACTCAATCAAAAAGTTTGAACACCAATTTACCAACCTTCTAAATCCAGGGGTCAGTACGAGAAAACTTTTCTCGCCTTTGGGTTAACCTAACCCAATTTTCATATATTGGGATCACTCATTATTTTTTAAAGTGATAAAATTAATTTGATATAAATTCTACTCATATGAGTATATATACCTAAATTTAGATAGAAATCAAACAACAGTTGTTAGCTCTATTTTCAATATCATAACATTAATTTCATTAAATTAATCATTTTCTATTAAAATATTTTAACATAAATGATTAATAAAGTCTGAAATAAAAAATACTATTTTTAAAAAATCGGATTTTTAATGTGTTTATCTTTAATATATTTAACCTTTGATTAACAATTCATCATTAACAATATGAATAAACAACTTCAAGCACAATATGAACAATTGAAGCTTTTTACAAACAAATTGGAAAAATTGCATAAAGAAAAACTATATCAAATTAAGCAAGCTTATGAACGTTTTGTTCCCCGTGAATTTTTAAGTTTATTAGATAAAAAGAGCATTCTTGAGGTGCAATTAGGTGATCAAGTTGAAAAAGAAATAACCATTTTATTTTCTGATATTCGGGAATTTACCCATTTATCTGAAAACATGAGCCCGCAAGAAAATTTTAATTTTATCAATTCCTATTTAAAACAAATGGCGCCGGTGATTACTCAGCATCATGGTTTTATTGATAAATATATTGGTGACGAAATTATGGCTCTTTTCCCAACCAATGCAAATGATGCCGTACAGGGAGCTATTGGCATGTTAAAAACTCTGACTAAATACAATCTAGGGCGGCAAAGGGCAGGCTATATACCCATTTCTATTGGCATCGGACTGAACACGGGGCCATTAATGCTAGGGACAGTAGGGGGGGAAAATCGCATGGATGGCACAGTCATTTCGGATGCCGTTAATTTAGCTTCTCGGGTGGAGCAATTAACTAAAATTTATGGGATCCCCCTGCTAATCACTGAATACACTTATATAAAATTAGTCAATCCCTCTCAATATATGATGCGAGTAATTGATGCGGTAAAAGTCAAAGGAAAATCTAAGGAAGTGACCGTTTACGAAATCTTTGATGCGGACACGCCTGAAAGTATTGCTTTGAAAAAAGAATCCCTGTCCACTTTTCAACAAGGTTTTGTACTTTATCATTGTGATCAATTTAACGATGCCCGCCCATTTTTTGAACAAGTTTTGCAGATTAATCCGAATGATAGGACGGCACAAGTTTATTTAGAACGCTGTGATAAGATATTAAGCATGACAATGCCCGAAAAGCCAGAAATTCTGATTGTAGACGATGCACCTTCCAATTTAAAAATGTTATCCGATATTTTAAGTACCAATCAGTTTGAAGTGATTGTTGCAACCAATGGAGAAACGGCACTAGAAATAGCTGAACTGAAAATGCCCTGTTTGATTTTACTAGATATAATAATGCCAGAATTAGATGGTTTTGAAGTCTGCCAGCGATTAAAAGCCAATCTTAAAACTCAGACTATTCCCATCATCTTTTTGACGGCTTTATCGGAAACAGTGAATATCGTTAAGGGTTTTGAATTGGGTGCTGTCGATTATATTACTAAGCCCTTTCAACAGGAAGAAGTGTTAGCGCGGGTTAAAACGCATTTACATTTGAGTCATTTACAACGACAAGCTTCCTGTATCTTAAAAAAGTGAGCCAAAAAATGCAATTTGAATTTTATTGAGATAGGGCTACCATAAAGGATTGCCCTTAGTTTTCACGACATTAATTGGAAAAAATCATGCCATCACTCATAAAAATAATCACCTTATACTTTATCGCAAGCATTGTAATATTTTATACCCATTTGAGCTATACCCAAGAAAATGCTTCAATGTGGGAAGATGTTGAATGGCAAAATGAATTATGTTTCCTACGTTTAGAAAATTTTTTGGATTTGGAACTCAATATCGCTTCCACTCAAGCAGAAACATCTCTACAAGCCCCTTCCACAGTGACTGTCATTGATCGTCAAATGATTGAAGAATATAATTTTCCTTCAATTGCTTCAGCTGTCGAAACTCTGGCGGGTGTTCAAGTTTATCGAACCGCTTTTAAACAGCAGGTTACTACAGTACGTGGTGTACTGCAAGATCATTATGCTAATAAGGTGTTGGTTATGATCAACAATGTACCAAGTTGGCACGCGATTACCGGGGAAAGTAATTTGGATCGGGTGAGCATTCATGATGTTGAACGCATCGAAGTATTAAGGGGAGCCGCTTCGGTTATTTACGGTTCTCAAGCTTATGTGGGGGCTATCAATATCATCTTGCGCCAATCAGAATCTCAGCCTAAAGCAGGCAAGTTTCATACAAGTATCGGAAATAAAGGGGCACACTCGGTAGGCACCCATTATCGTTATCAAGCAGAAAATGGATTATCTCTCTTTGCTGCGATCAATGAAGAACGCGGGAAGCGATATCGCAGTGATTTTACGGATGAAGAAGGTATCAAGGGTATCATTGATGATTATCAAGATAGACTCAATACCACTGTTTCACTTGATTATCAAGAGCACTCGTTTTTGCTCAATGCCTTCCAAAACGATGAAGGTAATTTTGAAGGTGCAACTCAAAAATTTTCAGCCGGTGCCGGCAATAATCACGATATTGATGGTATTCTTTTTGGCTACACTTTTTCCCATCATTGGAATAAACAGTATTATACCCAATTACAACTATTTTATGATTGGAATGAGCGCAACTTTTCCCGTTCTGCCGATGATGATATCCGTGCTAATGTCTTAGGGCAACGAATTGGAGGAAATATTCGCAACATTATTTCATTATCCGATGACTTAGAAATTGAAATCGGTGGTGATTATGATCTCAGAAAAAGTCATGAATATAAAAATGTTCAGTTTTCTTCCAATACGATTTTAGCCGAAAATAACCTTTCCAATAAAAGTGTGTCTGAATATTCCGGCTACGCTCAACTGGATTGGAAACCATCACCAGCGTGGCGGGCTGTTTTAGGTAGTCGATTCACCCAAAATGAACTATTTGGTGAAAATATTTCATCACGGGGAAGCCTGGTTTACACTATTAATGAAAAAAACGCCATTAAATTCATTGCAGGGCAATCTTTCCGGGCACCAAGTTTATTTGAATTATATTTCATTACCCCCAGTCAAACGATATTTGGCAATGAAAATCTGCAACCTGAAACGGCTGATACTTTTGAATTAGGTTATCAACATGCCAGGGGATATTTCTATCTTCAAGCACTCACCTATTATTCCATTTATAAAAACAAAATATACCGCATAAAAGGAGACGTGACACTTGATGATAGAACAACTCTCAACAATGTCAACGTCTATACAAATGGTAACGCCTTCCATGCCAAAGGATTAGAGCTTGAATTGAAATATCTCAATCCCAAAGTAGCTAATCTGTTCCTTAACTTTGACTATGTCTATGGTGATGATGGGGATAAATTGCCTGGTACGGATCACTATAATTTTAAATATGTACCGGATTTTACCGTTTCCGCAGGCATTTATAAAAATTGGAAGGATTTTAATATTTCCTTGATTGGAAACTATGTAGATACTACAAAGGGTACAAATGAAAAAATAGACGATTATTTAAGCATGGATTTAAATTTTGCCTATCAACATAAATATAGGGCTTTACAATTTAAACACGTTTTGTCAATTAACAATGTTTCAGATACATTAGTAACTATGCCGGAATATGTTCGCCGTAAAGCCCTTAATGAAGTACCGCTTACGGGTTATGAACGGAGTATCTCTTATTCATTTATCGTTAATTTTTAAGTTTTATAGAATCAATAGAAATCCTATTTTTCAAAAAATCTGATTTCTTGAACTGGTTAGGTTTGTCATTTCATAAAAACCCAGGCTCGATCCCAAAACGGTTTTTTTTTTAATTAAATTTTAGGTATGAAAATATACAATAAGTGTAGTATGAGGTTTACTATGATTGACAATAAAGTTGGCATGATTCTTTTGTTGCTCACACTCTGTTTAGGGCAAAAAAGTATTGCTGCCCCAAGTAGCCTATATTTTTATAACCCCGAATCCAATCTGAATGATTTCCGTTCACTCAAAACAGGATTCGATAACTATTTATCATTTGGCACGTATAAATTTCAACCTTTTGATAACCAAGAAACGTTTGAACAATTTCTTAAAACACGCAAAAATGGCGTATTTTTTATGTCAAGTTGGCACTACCAAAATTTGCTAAAACAAGGTTATGTTAATCTTCAACCCATCTTAGTTGGCACACTTAATGGCGAGTTTACCTATACTAAAGTATTATCAACTAAAAAAAATATTAAAAATATTGGGAAACTTCAAGGAAAACGCATTGCTTCGGCTGCTAATCAAGACTACACTCAAAAAATACTAAAAAGTATGGCAGCTCAACAAAATTTGAAACTTAATAAAGCCTTTAAAGTGCTCACAGTGCCAAAGGATATTGATGCACTCATGTCAGTATTGTTTGGCATGGCACAAGGTGCATTAACGGCGCGTACCAGTCTAACAACGCTTGCCATTTTAAATCCCAGAAAATATCGCTTGCTTCATCAACAGGCAGAAAGCCAAGCCATTATATTACCACTCATCATTGTATATAAGCCGATTACACAATCGACTACACAACAATTACTCAATATGATTGAAAATATGCCTAATTCTCCCATCGGGAAAGAAATTCTAGCTATGTTAGGATTGGATGGATGGAAAAAAATATTGCAGTGAGTACATCTCTAAAAATACTATTTCTTAAAGAAATAGTATTTTTAACTTCAGTCAGTAACTAATACAAAATTAGCGAAAAATTCTATGAATAATATTTACCACTGGCACAAGCGTTTTATAACCAAAGTTATTATAACAACCATAGTCTTAGGAACTTTAATCTCCTGTCAGCCTCAATCCTATAAAGATTCACCTAAAACTGACGAACACCGTGTATTAATCATCAATTCCGATAAATCTGTGGAAAAATATGCCACCATCCAACGTGAATTTAAAGCTGAAATAGCGGTTAAAAACATTGAAATGGATTTTGCGAGTCGGGAATTAAGTACTGCCACACTTCAAAAACAGGTAACCAGCATACAACCGACTATCATTTATGCGATTGGTTCAAAAGCTTATCTACAAGCTTCAAAAGTGACTAAAGACACCCCCCTTATTTTTTCCTCTATGATTAACTGGCGACGATTTGATATGGGTACTCATACTTATGGTATCAGTCTTGAATTGCCAGCTGAAATGTTATTGTTTATGTGTCGTTATTTGTTTCCTGACATTCAGACTTTAGGCATACTTTACAGCCAACATCATAACCGTCAATGGTTTGAGCATGCGATGTCCCAGGCGGAAGAGGTAGGCATAACCTTACAAGGAAAAACGATAAAAAGTTCTGATGAAACGGCTCATGCCCTCAAAGCACTTCTCCCGCAAGTGGATGCTATCTGGTTAATTTCAGATCCCATTGTACTTTACGACACAAAGCAAGTACAAAACATTTTTACGGAAAGCGCGACAAATCAAAAACCCATTTTTGCTTATAACGCCTTATTTATCAAATACGGTGCTGTGTTGACAATTGCCGCTGATATTGAAACCATGGGTAGGCAAGCTGCAGGAATAGCCAGAGATATTCTTAAACAACAACCCATTGATGAACAAGTACAATTCCCAGCCGGTTCTCATATCACACTCAACCTGAAAAAGGTGCATGAATATGGAATGACTATTAATCATGCGGCTCTATCATCAGTGGAAAGGATCATACAATGAATTTGCATAGCATACGTTGGCGACTTCTATTTACCATGTTGGGTCTAGTCATTGCCCTACTGGCTACATTAACTTCCGTGCAGATTTTATCACAACAAAATATCTTGGAAAGAGAATTGCTGTACCGCGAAAGATTGATGCGAGAAAAAACGCATCAGCGCGGACAAATGCTTTCCAACAATCTAGCCAATCAAGTCGCCATTGAAATGGCTGCTTATAACCTTTCCAAAGTGACAGAACTCATCCAAACGGCAGTCGTCGAAAACCCAGAACTGGCTTATAGCATATTAATGGATAACAGGCGTACCGTGTATATTCACACTCAACAACCCGCACTGGAATATAAAACCTTGTCAGCCTCAGCAGACTTTTTTGCAGTGGATCAAAAACAACCAGCACAGCAAACACTAACTCAAGACCATGAAGAAATTGTAGAATTTATCACCCCAATACAAATGAGTAACCAAATTTGGGGTGTACTCCGCTTAGGCTTTTCGATGGAATTAGTCTCAAAAGAAATGGCTAAATTTCAACAAGAGATTAATGAACAAATCCGAATCATGATCATTAAATCGCTCATTACCGCCATTATTTTTTTGTTATTCAGTTTTATCATAGTGGTTATGATTTCCACTAAGATCACAACACCTCTGATAAAACTGACTGAAGCCGCCCGTGAATTAGCCAAAGGGAATTTTTCAACCCGGCTTTTAGTTTATTCCAAATACCAGGATGAAATCAATGTTTTGTCAAACACATTCGATGAAATGATAACAAATCTCAAACGTTCTTATAAGCAACTGGAACAACACAATAAAGCTAATGAACGCTTTGTTCCACGTGAATTTTTAAAACTGTTGAACAAAAAAAACCTAATTAACGTTCAATTAGGCGAATATGTTCAGCAAGAGATGACCATACTTTTTTCTGATATCCGTGACTTTACCACGTTTTCAGAAAAAATGACACCAGAAGATAACTTTAAATTTATCAATTCCTACTTAGGTCAAATGGAAGCGATCATTAGTCAACACAAAGGTTTTATTGACAAATACATTGGTGATGGCATTATGGCATTATTTCTAAATGCAGATGATGCTGTGAAAGCAGCAATTGCTATGTCAAAACAATTGACACTGTATAACCAAACGAGGGGTCGCCCTGGACGACCTATTATTAAAATTGGCATCGGTATCAACACTGGCTCATTAATGCTGGGAACAATTGGTAGTCAAAATCGCATGGATACTACGGTGATTTCTGATGCAGTCAACTTAGCTTCTCGTATTGAGGACTTAACTAAAATTTATGGTGCTACTTTGTTGATTAGCGAACCGACTTGTCATAAATTAGCGGATCCTTCTCAATATCAAGTTCGAGTGATTGATACCACGAAGGTGAAAGGGAAAGCAATCGAAGTGACGATTTATGAGGTTTTTGATGCGGACCCGCCTGAAAGTATTACCCTGAAAAATCAAACTTTGCCCACTTTTAAAGAAGGTTTTGTACTTTATCATTGTGAACACTTTAATGACGCACGTCCCTTTTTTGAACAAGTTTTGCAAGTCAACTCGAATGATAAAACCGCGCAAATTTATTTAGAACGCTGTGATAAGATATTAAGCATGACAATGCCAAAAAAATCGAAAATTTTGCTGGTAGATGATACACCCATTAATTTAAAACTATTGTCTAATTTTCTAAAGTCTAATGATTTTGAAGTCGTCGTTGCAATAAATGGAAAGTTTGCACTAGAAATCGTTAATTCAAAACGACCACATTTAATTTTATTAGACATCATGATGCCAGATATGAGTGGTTTTGAAGTTTGTAAGCAATTGAAAGCCAATCCTAAAACTCATGATATTCCCATTATTTTTGTAAGTGGAATGTCGGAAACGGCGGATAAAGTTAAGGCTTTTAAGTTAGGTGGTGTCGATTATATCACTAAGCCTTTTCAGCGTGAAGAAGTGTTAGCACGGGTAAAAACGCATTTATATCTGAGTCATTTACAACAACAAGCCTCCTGGTATATTAAGAACCTGAATTAAAAAAATGCTTTATTCATCAGTAAAATAACAATAATTGGGGTCAGAGTAAAATTAAACCTAATTATCAATCTTTTTATCAATCTTTTTGTTGCCCTGTTTTTCT
>QNES01000144.1 GCA_003645255.1 Gammaproteobacteria bacterium | reverse complement strand
ATTGGCGATTATCGTAATGCCTATGTCGGCAAATACGAGTTTGACGATTTACGTAATCCCGTTAATGATGCCAAAGATATGGCAAAAGTTTTAACCAATCTGGGTTTTAAGGTGATTTTAAAACTCAATCTCAAAACCAGGGCGGCGATGAAAAAAGCCGTATTGGAATTTCGGGAAAATTTACCAGAAACCGGGGCTGTCGGCTTATTTTATTTTTCAGGGCATGGCTTTCAATATCAAAATGCCAATTATTTGGTTCCAACGAAAGCCGTTATGCCAACTGCCCTTGATATCGAGGATGAAGTGTTAAGAACGGATTATGTCTTACGCCATTTAGAACAAGCCAATCGACAAGGGGTGAATATTGTCATTTTGGATGCCTGTCGTGATAGTATTCCCACCGATTTTTTTGATGATAGGAAAAATAAGGGCTTATTTGAGGCAGATTTCAAAGCCGGTTTTACCAATATGCAAGCCCCCATTGGTTCACTTATCGCTTATGCGACGGCACCGAATACGACTTCTTGGGGCGGGTTGCCAAATGAACGCAATAGTGTTTATACCAAGCATTTGTTAAAGGCGTTGCGGGATAAACCTGATGTTAATATTACTCGTTTATTGATGAGTGTGCGTAAGGGGGTGATACAAGAAACGAAAAATGCCCAGGTACAACAAGTGCCTTGGGATTCCGTGTCTTTGACGGATCCGTTTTATTTTGCTCAACCCACATCTATTACACCGCCACCGCCGTCTCCCGATCCTTTTGCACCCGGTCAAGTTTTCAGTGATCGCTTACAAAACGGTAGTTCTGGTCCAGAAATGGTTGTTATTCCAGCAGGGCGATTTCGGATGGGCGATATTCAAGATGGTGGTGCTAGTGATGAAAAACCAGTGCATTGGGTGAATGTTGATCAATTTGCGATGGGGAAGTATGAAGTGACTGTCGGTGAATATTTACGTTTTGTTAGGAAAACGGGTAGCCATGCTCCTGAATGGATGGAAACCGGGAGTGATTACAATATCAAAACAGGAACGGATGATCACTACAAAAAATTGGGTTCTGTTTTGACGAATGAAAATCACCCAATAGTCGGAATTTCCTGGCATGATGCCGTCGCTTATGCTGAATGGTTAAGTCAACAAACTGGTAAACAGTATCGCTTACCCACTGAAGCTGAATGGGAATATGCCGCACGCGCCAGCACCGAGACTAAATATTGGTGGGGAAATGACATTGGCTCTAATAAAGCTAATTGTGATGGTTGTGGAAGTCGTTGGGATAATAAACAAACTGCACCAGTCGGGTCATTTAGTGCTAATCCCTATGGTTTATATGATACGGTGGGGAACGTTTGGGAATGGAATGCCGATCCTTGGCATGGAAATTATGAGGGGGCACCGACTGATGGGCGTGTCTGGGAGGGAGGTGATGAGAGTAGCCGAGTGCTGCGTGGTGGTTCGTGGTACTACAACCCGTCCAACGTCCGTACCGCCTTCCGCATCAGGGACTACCCCGACTACCGTTACGTCAGCTATGGTTTCCGTGTGGCTGCGCGGGCTTTTTAATCTCTTATCCTTTTTTCCCTTTTTTCTCTTTTTTTCTTCTTAGCGGGGTGCAGGGGCGGCAGCCCCTGCTCGATTTTTTAGGGGTATTTCCGTATTTTTATAGGGTTATTATTCCAGAAATCAGCAAGCGTAGGGTGGGTAGACAAACCCACCTTCCTTTTTAAAAATTCAAAACAAAGGAGAACATAATGGAACAAACCGTAACCATTGATTCAAATGGCAGTCTGACAATTCCTAATGAATATCGTCAAATATTAGGGCTTTCAACAGGTGATAAAATCACCGTACAGTTGAAAGGCAATAAACTGGTTCTCGTCTCACCACATGATCCAATAAAAATCGTTCAAACGATTGTAAAACGTTACGCGCCAAAAAATACCGAAGGGAGTATAGTTGATGAACTGATTGCGGAAAGGCGGCGGGAGGCTACTTATGAGTAGTGAAGTCATTTTGGATTCCTCAGCACTTTTAGCCCTCATCTATCAAGAACCTGGTGCTGATATAGTGGCAAAAGAAAAATCGGTTGCAATTAGTACCGTTAATTTGACTGAAGTTGTCACAAAACTGATTGAAAACGGTTTATTAGAAACTGATATTCAAGACACTTTGGCAACCTTGAATTTGACCATTGTGCCCTATGATGAAGAAATAGCTTATGAAGCGGGACGCTTACGAACATTAACACGGAAACAGGGGCTATCACTCGGAGATAGGGCATGTTTGGCGACCGCTCTAATACGTGGTGTTCCGGTATTAACGGCAGATAGAATTTGGTTACAAGCAAATGTTGAGGTTGAAATTAAATGTATTCGTTAATTTGCTGCGTCTACCTTTTTATCTGGAATGGTGGGTTGCAGCGAAGCTTCTACCCACCTACACGACTAGCCAGGTAGCCCACCATTCATCTCATCATATCTGATATGGTATTTTTGGATGAGGTCTTGTTTTAACGTTTTGCCGTTGCACCAAAAAAACGGTTGCCCACCCTACATGGCTTGAAAACGAAACCATTTTGATTGATGCGAAAAAGTATTTTCTTGATAATCTGGAGCAGATTCTTGGTATACTTCAAGCTATTATAGATTTTTACTCTGATCATTCTAAAAATGTTTGAACAAGATTTCACGGATTAATGGATTGACAGGATTAATTTGAAATTTTTCGTAGGGTGGGTAGAAGCTTCGCTGCAACCCACCATTCCATCTACGCTTGCTAATGGAGATAAAGATGACTTCAACAGAAATATTGCAAAATGTACAATTTGTGGTAGATACGAAAGGCAATAAGAAAGCTGCCCTACTTGAATTGCCTGTTTGGGAAGCATTAATGGTTTACCTAAAAGCCGATGAAAAAGAGGCAACCGAAGAATTATTAGCGATACCCGGTTTAGTCAATGCGATAGAGCAATCTCGGCAAAGAGTGCAAGCCGGACAATTTGCCCGTTATGAGGATATTAGACGCAATGTATGAATTAAGATTTGATAAAAACGCGGAAAATGTCTATAAAAAAGTTGAGGTGAATTTAGTACGACGCTTGAACCGCTGTTTTGAGCATTTACGTGAAAATCTGTACAGCCACCCGAATTTGAAACGATTAAGCGGTACTTTATCTGGGCTTTATCGTTGTCGGGTAGGAGATTGGCGAGTCATTTATGAAGTGGTAGAATCAGAACAAGTCGTTAATATTCTACAAATTGTCCATCGTGGTAGTGCTTATCGTTAATTTTTCTTCGTGCCAAACGAACGAGGTTGCAAACCCTGTCATCTCGTCATATCTGATATGGAAGAGATTCAACAGACTAAGGCATTAGAAATTGCCCGTAACCTATTAGCCAAAGGCATTGATTCGGCTACTGTCGCTGAAACCACCGGTATTTCTGCAGAGGATTTATAGATATTCAGCAAGCGTAGGCTCAATGCCATTAAGTTAAGCAGGGCGAACACGCAGGTTCGCCCTACAAAAATCAACGTATTCAGGGACAGACGAACCACCGTGAACGCCGTGGCTTAACTTAATGGCATAGAGAAACCTGTCAGGTTTGAAACAACGTTTTATAAATTAGAAATGTTCTTAAATAATTTTGAACTGTGATTTTTAGGATTTTTATGAATGTGTCGCTCAAAGCTATCAGCCATGTTTTTATCACAGAAATAACAGAAATAACATAAATCATAGTTCAAATTCTTATTAAGGAACATGTCTATTATTTTATGTACGTTCCTTAATCAATTCGCACGACACGAAATCCTAATGTATCAAGGCGTACACCTGTACTAAAATCTAGTATTCTTTTGCTTATGCGTAAAGCATCTTTACCACTCATATAGGAACTACCCCGTACCACACGCAAACTACAATTTCCCCCTTCCCATTTCTGTCCAATGGAAGGTGCACCTTGATAATTGTGATGAACACAACTATCTGTCCATTCCATCACATTGCCGATAGTATCATATAAGCCCAAAGGATTAGGTGAAAAACGACCCACTATCGAGGTTTGTTGCCCATCCCAGTCGCTGCCACAAACACCACAATTCGCCTGATTTTGCTCTAGATTATTTCCCCACCAATATCTTGTCTCTATACCAGCAGATGCAGCATATTCCCATTCTCTTTCACTGGGCAGGCGATATTTATGATTGGTTTGTTCAGTTAACCACTCAGTATATTTAGTGGCTTCCCTCCAATTGACATTAATAACCGGTCGTTTTCCTCTACCCCAACCCATATCTTCAGGTAGTGGATTATCAGTTGCTTTAGCAAATAAGTCATATTCGTCAAATGTAATTTCATATTGACTAATAGAAAAACGACGTAAAGTCAGCTCAAGCTGTGGACGCGCCTGAGAATGGATAAAAAGTTTGCTACCCATTCTAAATGTTCCCCCTGATAATTTGACCATCTTGGGGCCATATCCCGATTTTAATTTTTCACGAAATTTACCCAATACTTTGATTTTTGGCACCGTTGTCTGTTTTTCAATGGGGATCGTTTCCTGATTTTCTATAGGTATTTTATGATTCGCAGAACGAGGTTGTATAATTGGCTCCTGTTTTTTTGGGGGCAATGAAATCAGTATTCCAATGAATATTAATGAAAATATAATTCCAATAACGACCCCCATTAATAAGCCTTTATGACTACGCTGATGAAGCGAAGCAAGCGATTGTTCTTTTTCGCGTTGCTTTTGTGTTTCCATCATTGCTCGTGCAGCATCGCGTTGTACCTTGAGTAATTCTGCTTCTTTCTTGGCTTGTTGACGAATGGCATCCAATTCTTGTCGGAGGTTATGATGTTCAGCCTCCTTTTTCTTAATAAGTTTTGCCAATTCTTGTTGTAACTTTTCATCACTGGCATGGCGTTGTTGGACGACATGAGCAGCACTTTTTTCTGCCCTTTGTTTTAAATGTGCTAGTTGTGTCTTAGCGCGGTTGAGTTGCTCAATTTGAATACGAGTTCTTTTTTGAGCCTCTTCAAGATGATTCATACGTTCGCTAAGCGCACTTTTGTCAAGGGCTGCACCCGTTTGAATCGAGGGGGCAAACGTTTTCTTGCCAGTCACCGTCTTTTTAACAGCAGACGGTTTATCTTTAGCTTGCAGTTTAGTAATAGCTAATTGTAATGCACTTATTTGTGAAATGACTTTTTCAGTTTCGGTGGCTTTACGTGCTGCTTCTTCAGCGGTATTAGCCGTTTTGGCTTCCGCTTGTAATTTATTATACCGACGAATAAGTTTTTGAGCTTCAGCCTTAGCCTGATTTATTGAAGACACAATGGTATTCTCGCAATTAGTTACTTCTCAAGGAGTAGTGGTTGTTTCATCCGTTTCAGGGAATACTTGAACATTTGTCACTTTTGATGGGTTAGAATTAGAACCGGACGTTTGGCAAACCATTTCATCCAACAAAGGTGTCTTAAAGATTAGCAGTATGAAAATGATAATACTTAAGATCCCTAAACCAAGGCCCGTCAATAACCCTTTCAAAAAACCATAGTCGTTTCCACAACGTAATAGGTTCATTTTTTCTTTTTCTAATATTTTCTGTTTTTCCACTGCAGTATCGCGTTCTTTCCTGAGCACCTCACTATATTTATGAGTTTGTTGACGAACAATATCAAGTTCTTTCCTGATAGCTTGGTATTGTGTTTCTTTCGTTTGCAATTGTTCCGTGAGTTTAGCCCATTCTTGGGCTTGTATATGCTGCTCTTTATTAAAACATTGATTAGCCACATTTTTTTCAGCCTCAACTTGTAAACGCGAAAGTTTCGTTTTAGCTACGTTGAGTTGTTCAATTTTAGCCCGAGTTTTTTGCTGGGCTTCTTCAATACGGTTAATACGTTGTTCCAGCTCAATTCTTTTTTCTTCTGTTGCGCTTTTATGTACTGTTGGTTTAGGGGGTTTAGTAGCAGTCGATTTTTTGTTCTTCGCTTGTTCAGCGTCTTTACTGGCTTTTGTTTTACTAATCGCCTGTTGTAGCGTATTAATTTGCGAAACTAATTTTTCGGCTTGAGCAAGCTTATGTGCGGATTCCTCAGTATTAGCTAATTTCGCATCAGCTTGTAATTTATTATACAACTTAATGAGTTTTTGAATTTCAGCTTTAGTGTGAATTATTGAAGACACAATCGTATTCTCGCAATTCAGTTATACTTTGGACGTTACCGTTTGAAGTATATTTTTAAGTAAAATGAGATAGTGTCCATCCGGAAAAATAAAATTTCGTGTCAGTTCAATCTTCGCTACGAAATATTAATAAACTGATAAAAGCATATTTTTCATAGAGATGACACAAACTGGCGTTTATGGATGGACACGAGATAATCAACAAGCTATCTGCGCACTCAGTCAAGGAACGCAAATTTTCTAGAATAATATATTATAATGTCTAAAGCTTGCTAAACTATTCAGTAGGTGGTTGACATTGAATTTTTCTATGTTTGATAGTTGGAAAACGAGTTCGCAAGTTTGCTTGTTTTTTTAGATCGATATCTGCACAAATAACACCAGCACCTCGGTTTAAGCGAGTTAATACTACCCCCCAGGGGTCAATTATCATACTATCACCGTATGTTTCCCGCCCATTAACATGATAGCCTCCTTGATTTGCTGCAATCACATAACATAAATTTTCTATCGCACGCGCTCGCACTAAGACTTCCCAATGGGCTTTACCAGTGACAGCGGTGAATGCAGAAGGTATGCCAAGTATTTCCACACCTTGATTTAGCATACAACGGAATAATTCTGGAAAACGTAAATCGTAACAGATTGCAAGTCCTAAACGTCCATAAGGCGTATCAACTACGACAATTTTATTTCCAGATTCAATTGATTTTGATTCACAGTAATGTTCATCCTGGCTTGCACTGACATCAAATAGATGTATTTTGTCATAACGACTGACACATTGACCGGTATCATCAAACACTAAACAAGCTGCACGGAATTTGAGTGGGTCATCGGTTTTTATCGGTAAGGTACCTCCTATTAACCAAATGCCTGCACGAGCGGCTTGTTGAGAAAGAAAATCTTGGATGGGACCACTACCTGGATTTTCACGAATGTTGATGCTATCAGTCGGATGCTTATGCATCAACGCAAAATTTTCCGGCAAAATAACTAATTTGGCTTCCATATTTACGGCTTCACTAATGAGTTGAGCCGCGATCTGGAGATTAGCGGTGACATTAGAGCCAGAGGCCATTTGTATAGTAGCAACACGGTGCATATTAGATTTCAACTTTTTTTACAGTTTACACTACAAACCTGACAGCTCTTGAAGACCGTCAGCTTTTATGCCATGATATGTTGACAATGTAGAATTTATTCTATAGATTTCCAGATAAACTTCCAAAAACCTATCAGATTTTGAATATCTGATAACTTTGATGTTCAGATAAATAAATTCAGACGCATAAGGGCAAGCATTAAGGGCAACCATAAAGAATTGCTCCTACATTTGTAAAATTATTTATCTGAAACATTATATATAATTAAAGAATAACATTAAATAAGTTTTTTAGCACTAATCTAACAATCAATTTTTTCTTTAATATTTATTTATCAAAAATTGTGTCGTGATCAAGATGATGTTATATATTTTATGTTCAACATTTTACTGCCAATTTTCTAAATAAATTGTGTCTAAATCAAAATCGTTCAACCTTTCCCCACATCAACCTGTTTTATTATCGGAAACACTAAAATCATTAAACTTGCAATCTGATGGTGTTTATGTTGATTGTACTTTTGGACGTGGGGGGCATAGTCAAGAAATTTTAAATAGCTTAGGAAGTACGGGACGGCTGCTGGCTTTTGATCAGGACCCCGAGGCTGTACAAGCAGCACAAGCTATACGCGAAGTTGATAAGCGTTTTAGTATTATTCACCGTTCCTTTGCCCAATTAAGCCAATCTATTGAAATAGTCGGTCAAGTTAATGGGGTACTATTGGACCTAGGCGTATCTTCACCGCAATTAGATACCCCAAGTCGAGGGTTTAGTTTTATGCGTGATGGTCCCTTGGATATGCGTATGAATCCTGAAATAGGAGAAAGTGTCGCACAATGGTTATCTAATGCAAGTACCAATGATATTGCAGAGGTGTTAAAAACTTATGGTGAAGAACGTTTTGCACGGCGCATCGCCTATAAGATAGTTGCTACACGCGATCAGAAGCCATTAAACACGACACATGAATTAGCGGATATTATTGCTAGAGTTTATCCCCCTCCTAAAAAGGGAAAACGGAAAGAATTGAAACACCCTGCTACCCGCTCTTTTCAAGCACTCAGAATTTTTATTAATCATGAACTTGAGCAGTTACAGCAAGTTTTACCACAAGTATTAGATGTATTAGCGCCGGGTGGGCGTTTAGTCGTTATTAGTTTTCATTCCCTCGAAGATCGGATAGTTAAACGATTTATTCGTGATTGTGTACGAGGTGATGATTTTCCACCTGGTTTGCCGGTCACTCAAGATAAATTATCTCCCAGTTTACGTGCTATTGGTAAGCCCTTATTTCCGAGTGCTGCTGAAATGGAAACGAATCCAAGGGCACGTAGTGCGGTTATGCGAGTCGCGGAGCGTTGTTAATAGTAAACATGTCGGTACGAAAAAGTCTTTTAATATTTTTAACCTGTTCAAGAAATCCGATTTTTTCAAAAATCGGATTTCTACATAATATAAATACTCATGTTTTCTTTAAGCTTAAAATGGCTATTGGCATTATTAATTTGTGCCGTATTTGTGTCAGCTGTACAGATAGTTTTAGTGCGACATAAAAACCGGATGCTTTTTATAGAATTACAAATTCTCCAACAACAGCGCGATGCCCTTAATGTTTCTTATGGGCGACTACAATTAGAACAAAGTACCTTGACACAACATAATCGTATTGAAAACATTGCTCGTGAGCAACTGGATATGATAATACCAACACCAGATAATATTATTATTATAAATAATTAATGTTTATTAATTAATGGTTAAGAAAAAATACAAAACGTCAAAAACGCCTCATTTTTTGACAAGACGACAATGGATGTTGAGATTATTTATCCTGATTATCGGCGTATTATTATGGAGAGCCGTTTATTTACAAGTTAAAAGTGCTGATTTTTTACAATCTCAAGGTAATGCTAGATATTTACGTACTCTATCAATAGTCGCATATCGCGGTATGTTAATGGATCGCAATGGGGAACCTTTGGCTATTAGTACACCTGTTGATTCAGTCTGGGTTAATCCAAGCGCATTTGTAACAGCACGGTTCCAGTGGGCAAAATTAACCCAGTTGTTAGGATTGAAGATATCGGATTTGGAAAAGGTGTTAGTAAATAGGATGCGGCGCAAGTTTGTTTATGTTAAACGGCATATTTCGCCCTCAGTCGCTCAGCAAGTCATGGCGTTAAAACTACCGGGCGTTTTTTTGCAGCGTGAATATCACCGCTATTATCCGACTAGGGAAGTTTCCGCTCATGTATTGGGATTTACTAATATTGATGATCAAGGGCAAGAAGGTTTGGAACTTGCCCTTAATCATTTTTTGAAGGGAACTTCAGGTGCAAAACGAGTCATACAGGATAAACAGGGACATATTATTGCTCATCTTGAAAATATTCGCATTCCACGCCCTGGGCAAAATATTCATTTAAGCATTGATCGCCGTTTGCAATATTTAGCCTATCGGGAATTAAAAGCGGCAGTGTTTCGTTCAAAAGCTCGTGCCGGTTCGGTGATCATTTTGGATATACACACCGGGGAAGTATTGGCAATCGTTAATCAACCCGCCTATAATCCCAATAATCGCAAAGAACTTCAGGCAGAGCGTTATCGTAACCGGGCGATTACTGATGTTTTTGAACCAGGATCAACTATTAAACCATTTACTATTGCTGCAGCCCTGGAAAGTGGCAAATATACCCCCACAACCCATATTGATACACATCCTGGTCGTTTGCGAGTGGGTAAATATACGGTCCGCGATAGCCGTAATTATGGTGTGATTGATGTTGCTACGGTCATTAAGAAATCCAGTAATGTCGGTGCCAGCAAAATTGCCCTATCCCTCACTCCTAAACAACAATGGCAAATTTTAACCCAGGTAGGTTTTGGGCGTATTTCTGGTAGTGGATTTCCTGGGGAAGTTGGGGGGCATTTGCCACATTTTAGCTATTGGCACCCTGCTCAACAAGCCAGTACCTCTTACGGCTATGGTATCAATATGACACTTTTGCAATTGGCACGAGCTTATGCTGCATTAGGTAATGGAGGCATTTTGCCGCCGATTCATTTTCTCCGTGTAGAAAAAGAGGAGCCTGGACATTTTCAAAGAATCATGCAGGCAAAGACGGCGCGACAAGTCATTCAAATGCTTGAATCGGTGGTTAAAACCGGCGGAACCGGTTCCCTGGCTCAAATTAGGGGATTTAGGGTAGCAGGTAAAACCGGTACGGTACGTAAATTTATGGCTGGAAAATATTCTGATAGTGAACATTTGGCTTTATTTGCGGGGATTGTGCCGGCAAGTGCGCCGCGTTTAGTAATGGTTGTTTTAATAGATACGCCTGGCGGTGAGAGTTATTATGGTGGAAAGATAGCGGCACCTGTGTTTGCTAAGGTTATGACTGGGGCATTGCGGTTATTAAATATTCCGCCTGATCATAAGTATTAACTTGTTTTAATAAATCCGATTTTTGGAAAAATTGGAGCGAGGCTTACCGCTGATATTTTTTATACACCACTTGAAATGGAACTTGTGTATAAGGCTGAAATTTTATTCATTATTGTAAAAGTCGTGCTAATTTTTAATCCATCAAACGCTTGAAATATTGACTTGGATTATCTAATTTATCCAAAGTGTTTTGGCTAATAATTAAAGCATTTCCATAAGTTTTAGTCGTATTTTCCAGCCGCGAAGCTATATTCACGGCATCACTGATGACGGTGCATTGTAACCGATGTTCTTCGCCTACAATTCCAAACATCAATTTACCCGTGTTGATACCAATTCCAATTTTAAGTTCTTGTTTTTCAGTTTGATTAAATTCAGTCAATATAGCATTTTCCGATTGAGTAAAGTACAGATATATATTATTTTTAGATATTTTATAACTAAGGAGGTTCTTAGTTGAAAATTATTTTTGTACTCAACCTTAT
>QNES01000143.1 GCA_003645255.1 Gammaproteobacteria bacterium | reverse complement strand
TCGTCGCGGTGTTTGGTTTGGAGTCCAAATTCAATTAACTGAACGTTAACTGGACGGGCACTTTTTAAACCAACCCGTTTGGCTATTTCAGTTGGAATAAGTAGGGCTTGCTGGATTTCGGCAACCGGGGATTCGATACCAAATAATTGCAATATATCGCAATCAAATTGTTGCTTTATGGAGTTGTTGAGGGCGATTTGTTTGGCATTGCCGATGATACCAAGCTTATCTAATTCTTCGGCTTTGGCTTGGGCGAATGGGGCAATTTTTAACTTGGGGTCTAGTGAGACTGAACCTTTGGTTAGGAGTTCAAAAGTCCATTTGGTTACCATAGCGGCAAATTCTGGACTACACCAAATGGCTAAATGAATAGCTACTTTGGAATGAATCCATGTACCAGCATTCATTCCACCACGAGTTATTTCCATAAGCCCTTTATTTTCACCAAAGGGAGAATTCCCCCTTTGAGACTTTACGGGCAATCCGGTAAAGTTGGATAGTTCGTTTAGAAACTCATTTGTAGATTTAAGACGACGATAATCTTTAAATAGTTTACTAGTAGCCTGACACATATTAGTTGCGCATAAATAACCATCACTAGAACGCTGGCGAATTGTAGCACCGTGAAAATCACGGCTTATTAATTGTTGGTTGGTCATTTTATAGACTCTCCACAGTAGTTAATTAGGAAGAATTTCACAGACATTTGATAAAAACACTTAGCAGAGTGGCATTCTGTGGTTACCACCTTTTCGGTCTGCAGTTCCTAGCTAAGTGCAATGTGAATTATAAAGATGACTTATTTGCTTGTCAAGCTTTTTTAAGCTTGGCGGAAAAACTTTTGCCTGAAACTGATTATTGATAATTGATAACTGATTACTTAAACTTTCCCTTGTTTTAAGTTTAGGTGTGGCAAGGGCAAGTGTATTTTAATCACACTTAAACACTTTAACCTGTTAGGAAACATTAAATTATGTCAACTCGATACAAACGTACCAATTGGGTACGACGATTGGAGGACTTTTCCTCCGGTTGTTCAAGTGGTTTTAAACTTGAGCGAGGGTTAATGGCAGGTTTGCTCGCTATCTTCAGTGGGATAAGCCGATTACTGCCGGTGACGCGGTGGTTATCTGTTATCCTTTCGCCGGATGTGCCAGTAGTGTCTATAGTGGGGGGCTGCAAGTATAGCAAGCTTCGCTGCAACCCAGCTTTCTTCAATTCAACGATTGCGGTGGGTTTAGCTTCGCGCAACGAAGTATCGTTTCACTCTACCCACTCTACGCTCGCTAACTTTATCTACCAAAAATAGTATTTCTAATGACACTCTATAGCCCTTCCGGAGTTCACAAAAAAAACTTGAACATCAAGTTAAACAATTTAAGGAGAAGACAACTCATGTGTAAGTTCAAGAAAAAGCTTATGTTAAGCCTGTTGGTGTTATCAGTGAGTTTAATCACAGCCATCACACAAGCTGATGATCCTGGCGAAATAGATATTCACATACAGGGAAATGAACTATCTGAAAGTAATCAGACTGCTTTAGGTGAAGCAGTAGACATTAATGTGGAAAACGTTGGTAACGATGTTGAGGTTCATATTGCCGTAGAAACACCAGATGGTGAGATTATATTTCTCCCACCAAAAAAAGGCATCGACTCCACCGGACAAGATGAAGTTCTACATGTGGAAATACCGGAAAGTGTGGATGCAGTGGGACCGTACAAAATATTCGCGGTCACAACAGAAGTTGGGGTGGATGATCCAACCAATTCCGCTAACTGGGAAAGCCAGTTAGTCCAAGAAGACCTTTTCATTAATAGAACTAGTGGTAAATGAAGGAGGTGAAATTATGTCTAAATTCAGAACAATCGTTTGCATAACCGCTTTGGTTTCAAGTACCAATGGTTTTGCTATTGAAACCGAGTCCTTAGGGGTGCTTACTCCAGAGGTTCTTGTTAAATCACTCGTATGTGGCATCTCAACTTCAAACGTCACATACACGGGAGCTAATATAGCTGCCGGTACCTTTGAAAATGCTATTTCAAATGGGTTCGGCATTGACGAGGGCATTATGTTGAGTTCTGGGGCAATTGCTGATGCGAAGCCACCAAATGATTCGGACGCGAAAACAACTGTTAACGGGCTGCCCGGTGATGCAGACTTGGATGTTATCCTGAGTAATTATACGACTTACGATGCGAGTGTGTTGGAGTTCGACTTTACACTGCCTACGGAAACGTCTTTTGAGTTTCGGTATGCGTTTGGCTCAGAAGAGTACAATGAGTATGTCAATTCATCGTTTAACGATGTTTTTGCATTTTTTCTGGATGGCAATAACATTGCTTTATTGCCAGACAATATGACTCCTGTGTCTATTAACACCATCAATAATGGTATGAATGCCGCTTTCTACAAGGATAATGATCCTAGTGATCTTGGTAGTCCAACGCCTTATTCAAACCAGTTTGATGGCTTGACGACGGTTTTGCTGGCTAAGGCTACTGTGGGTTCAGGTGCTCACCACATGAAACTGGCTATTGCAGATGCAGGGGATCATGCTTTTGATTCTGCCGTTTTTCTTGAGGGGAGTAGTTTCGGAATTGTCAGTTGCAAGCTCTATGGTGTCCATGATGAGGGTGTTCGTAATTCACAGTTTTTTAACATCGACGATACACTACCATTTAGCTTTATGGACTCAAACAATGGTTATGATCTGGAAGCACTTGATGCTCACCCCATCAGCAAGACATTGTTTGCGGCATCGGGTAATAAAGCGACATCTGGTACGCCGGGCTATATTTACCCAATCACAACAGAAGGTGTCGTTGGGGTTGGTGTTCCTATTCAATACGAGGGTAGTAGTCAAGTTGTTGTTGATGTGAGCGGTCTTTCATTTAACCCCAGTACAAACAGCTTGTGGGGCTGGGAACAAGGTAAGGGACTGTTTCTTATCGAAGAAGATATTGTCGATTCGCTACCTCCTGTGCTGATGGCTCAGTTGAAGTGGAAAAGCGACGGTCTACATGTTGGGGATTTAACGTGGAATCAAGCGGGTAATGGGCTTTATCTTGCCAACGGGAACGTGCTTTTGAAGTATAATGACAGCACTGATAAGCCGGAATCTGTTTGTGGATTTTCGCCAAAACAAGAAATTGAATCCCTAGAGATGACATCACAGGGCAAACTGTTGGTGGGTATACACGATGATAGTATGATCTATGAGGTTAATTTGGATAATTGTGATCTTACCCCTGCTTTTGAACTTCTTACTGATGTTAACGATGTGGAAGGCATGGCGTATGTTTGCATCACAGAAAATCTTTGCAATGACTGATATTTAGCCAGGTAGGGTGGGCAACGTCTTTTTGTTGCCCACCACTGATAGGCAAAAGCAAGTGTAGGGTGGGTAGAAGCTTCGCTGCAACCCACTATTCCATATATAAACAGGTAAATTGAGCGGTGCAAGAGGGCGCAAAACACCATTTTCATAGATGGCAGTTACTGGATTATTCATAGTAATAACTCCTTATTTATTGTGAGTAATTAGTTTTGGTGGGTGTAACGAAGTTCTACCCAGCCTACGCTTGCTAAATCCGTGCCATCTTGTTCAAAACTTTTTAAGCGGCTAGATAGCTTGGTTGTGGTGATAATAAAGGTACGATTGGTTTAATTCTGTCTAATTGATTTGCTTGTTTTCCATGCAAAATATGCCAGATATCCCATTTCATTTGACCATTGAGCCATAACTCTGGTGAAGTTCCGAATAATCGAGAGAGACGTAATGCCATATTTGTGCTAATACTTTGCTGTGCTTTGATGATGGCATCGATTTGTTCAATAGAAAGTTCTAGCTTTTTAGCAAGTTCAGTGGTTGTTATGTGATAAGGCTTTAGAAATTCTTCTTGTAAAATTTCACCCGGATGAATGGGTGGTTGATGCGTTGGCATTCTCATTGGTTAATCCTCTTAATGATAATCGACAATTTCAACCCGTGTTGGCCCTTGTTCTGTCCATACAAAACAAATACGATACGATTATTAATTCTAATCGAATATTGCCCTTGGCGATCACCTTGGAGTAATTCTAGGTGATTACTTGGTGGTTTTCTTAAATCTTCTATATTAATGGCGTTATCCAGAAAATAGAATTTGCGTAAGGCGATGCGTTTTAATTTCACGGGCAACGTTTTTCTAGCTTCTTTAGAATCAATACCATTATAAATATCTTTTGTTCCTTTATCAAAAAAATCAATAATCATAACAATTTTTTTAACCTGAACCGTTATGTAAACTATATAAAATAACGACTTGTGGTGATTGGTGGCGACTAGCCAGGTAGAATACGATAATCATTTTTTTGTTTTGGTGGGTTTGGCTACCCACCCTACAATGCTACCTAATTTATAGGCAATATTTCTCAATCAGTTTATTTAATTCTTGTTTATGAACAGGTTTCAACTCCTTATCTTCTTCAACAAGTTGCCTATATTCATCAAAGAAATACTTTACAGAAGAAATTAATCTCATATAGTATTCTAAGGTTGGCAGAACGCCATTGATAATCAATTGACATCCATGCTGATTTTCTATTTCTTCAATAATCTTTTCAATTTGTTCTCGCTCCGCATCTTTAACACCAATATAGGATAGAACATAATATCTATTTGGGTTAAATCTTTTTATTTTTTCATAAGCTATGCGAATCTTATGTTCATCAATTGCTTTATCTAGTTTAATTTCGACAGATTCAAAAATAGAGTTATTTTTTTCTACCTCAATATCTCCTGAACTATAAGCTGTTCTATCTGAAGCCGTATGACTTCCCATTGGTTTTAATAAACATCCATCAAATCTATCCAATTCAGAAATCAATATCTTATAAATGGCATAAAGAGCAATCACAGGTAATTTAGAACCGCCATAAGTGCCATAATCTTTGTTAAAATGCCTATCTAAAAGTCTAATGATTTTTGAAATTGTTAATTTATCAGGGGACTTTAATGGAATTATTTCAATCTGGTTTTCTTCTCTCGTTTTAATGGAAAAATTTAACAGAATTCGTAATACATTTCTTGTTTTTCGAGGATTCTTCTCTATAAAGTCTAAAAGATTTAAAAATGCTTCTTTTATTCCTTTACCAGAAATTTTTCCTTTATAACCTAAAGTGTAAGGATATGGTTGTTCTAATGAGCGCGTTAACCAACCGCTTTCTGCCATAGAAGGCAAACCTAATTCTTTCAAAGTAGGCGTAATAAATAAAGATTTTTTATAAATTTCTAGTAGTTTTTCTTTATGTGTCATATTAAGCTTTGATTTTTGACTTCTTTTGCTATTGCTTGAACAATGGGAATTGCTACAGAGTTACCAATTTGTTTATAAGATTCTGCTGCTAGATGGTATTGCTTATAGTTTTCAAAGCCCATAATCTTATAGCACTCATTAAGTGTTAATTTCCTAACATACTGATTTTCATCATCATAAATGAAAAATCTCCCTGATGTTTCTTGCGAGGGTATGGTTGGATGCGTACCATTTATGGAGTAAATTCTGTTCGGTTGGTGATGTACTCTGGATAAATGGGAAGTATTTGGCCTAACACCTTTTTTCCAACCTTTTTTGTTTCTATAGCCTACAAAAATAAGCCCAGATGATTGCATTTTAGGATTATCTATCAAGGTGTATTCTTTTGGTTCTAAGATTTCAAAATCACCTTTTTCATCAAGAAAATCTTTTATTTTAGGGGTTGGTATTTTTTTTAGCCTATCAAATTGAAAGTATTTGATTTTTGAAGCGACAATAAAAATTCTCTCTCTATTTTGTGGCAAACCAAAATTATTAGCATTTAATAGCTGATAAGAAACATAATAACCAAGTTTTTCTAGTGTTTTAATAATTATTTTTAAGGTACGACCTTTATCGTGATGTATCAGGTATTTTACATTTTCAAGTATCACTAACTTAGGTTCTTTTTTATCAATAATTCTTGCCACATCAAAAAACAATGTGCCTCTCGTATCATCGAAACCTTTTTTATGACCGCTTATACTAAAAGGTTGACAGGGAAAACCGGCGGTTAAAATTTCAAATTCTGGAATATTGACAGGATTTATTTTAGTCATATCGCCATAAGGAACATCTTTAAAATTTTTTTCATAAACCATCCGACAATGTTTATTGATTTCAGAAGAAAATACACACTTAAATCCTTCTTTTTCAAGTGCAATTCTAACCCCCCCTATACCAGCAAATAAGTCGATAAATTTGACTGAATATCTTCTTTTATTTGGATGAGAAATAGGTGGAGGTGGTTTACATTCCCATAAATCTCTTTGCTTACCAGGTTCATATATTGTTGTATTCATAAAAATGTTTGTATCTGGGATTGCTCCCATTAGTACAATGCGGCAAAAAAATTTAATAAAGGGGCAACCACAAGGGATTGCCCCTACAGGCATCATCAAGGAGTTGCCTAATTAATAAAAACACATTTGCTTGCCGGTGTTCTTGTATCCATATTACGACCCCGGTTAATATGATCTTCGATTTCTGCCGTTTCACCTGCGGTGCGTCCATAAAGGAACGTTGTGAATGCAGCCGTTTCTAAAGCTTGCTCACTGATTTCACCATTAGCATAAGGTGTCCACAGCAACCTCAACAAAATAACCGCGATAACGGCATCAACATTGACACAATAAACCTTAGCACTCACACCTGTTTTAAATAGGGCTTGAACGAGTTCATGGTAAAATTCCAAAAAGACATTGTAATTTCCTCGCTTCTTGAACAAGTCGCTGACAAAGAGTTCGCGTGGATCATAGTTGACATCTTTGTCCTTAAATACCGGATGGTTGACACAAGGAATTTTGGCATAGGATAAATTACCTTCTGCTTTAGCCTTAGTCTTGTAAGCCTTGTATTCTTTAGCATAGTCCATAGCCATTTTGCTTAAATCTAAGCCATGTTTTTCGCGACCAGGCTCGGCTAAGCCAGTTTCCTTGAAGCGATTAATCAGAAATTCTATCGCCTCAAATCCATTACCACCATGAGCAAAACCGGTATGAGTTAAAAAGCCTACATAAGCTTTATTGAGTTGTACTCGTTCTGGTACTTCTGGTCCATCAGCACTCACTGCACCTTTTGCGCCTTGGGCAGAAATAGTACCAGGACCATTGGTGACAATTAAGCCCAATAAGACGGAAAAGGCAAATAAAGCTTCTTTATCCGGGCGTTTGCCTAATAAGCCTAAGTAAGCTGTTTCCGTGAAGCTCCAGCTACTCATCAATTCACTGTTACTGACACCACAGAACTGCTTTTCATCTTGTCGGTTCACTGCAACTGAAGCACCAATCATGGTACTGAAAATGCGGAAATGCCAAGGCATGTTGAGCATAGTGGTTACAGACAAGCGTTTATGAACAAGTTCTTTCCAGCCTAGATGACAGGTAATAGCAGCTAGAATGAGTTGTCCATTGACTTCACCACCACCTTGTTGAGCCAGTTCTTTGATAAAGTCAATGAAAACCGATTTGGCACCCCGTTTTTCAATGGCATCAAGCATCATTTGACCGCATTCATCACCTTGATTTGAGGCTAAGATATTTTTAGCTTCTTCGTCAGCCAAGACAGCACTGATTTGGCTACTAGAATCAAAGGTGGTATCGGCAGGATTTTCTAGCCCAGAACTATAAAAGACTTTAAGCAGTGTTTTTACAGCTTGACGTGCTATCTTAGTCGTATTCGGACCTAATACAGCTATTGCCGAAGCGAGTACGGTATTGGGGCTGTTGCCGGCTTCACGACAAGCTTCAGCTGCTGCTAAAGCCGCCGTATTGTCTTGGTTGACAATCGCGTTTAAAAGCACATTAGCTAAGGCGCGTCCGTTTTCACCAGGATACTTTTGTACCATGGACATGACCAGGTTATCTTCATAAGAATGCAGCGCAGTATCTAAAACACTGACTCCATATAATTTACTTACCTGGGTTTTTGGATCCATGAGGCTTGCCCCAGAAGCATCTTTCATCGTTTGGCGTGGCAAATTAATACCCAATTGATTAGTCAACACTGCCAGTTGTTCTTTATAGGGCGAAATGGCTTCAACGATATCAAGTGCTAAATGGCTGGGTAATTCTATCCCTTGATTATTGCCTAACCAGGGCTTGAGAGAAAGATTGCCAATCGGTTCAAAATCTGGCTCAACCTCATTGGCTTTCATAACCGCCGTTAGTGCTTCTGGAATATGTGCAATGTTAGTGACGACAGCCCCTTTTGCCGAATGAATCGGATTACCTGGGGTATAGATGTCGCTGACACCAAATTTGGTCATAAACCATCTTTCTTTTTCCATCGCATTGTCACCGGAACCTGCCATCGCACCGGCATGTCCACAAGACCTAGTCAGTTTCGCTTTCCAACGCCCAACTACACAAGCCACGACCGGTTTTTTGAACTCTAAGTCATGTTCATAGTAACCACCCGGTTCAATATACATGATAGCAGCTTGGCTACGATCATCATTGTGGAATGCATGGGTAAATTCTTCCGCTGCAAAGTGAATATAGATATCTTTACCGGAAGAAAATGATACGGTGGTACCCCAGCCAGCGGTTTTGATATAAGTTGCAATCGTCGTGGTAAAGTTGCCGGAGTTAGAATAAAGGGCGATAGAACCGGGTACTAAGGATTCTTCCGGTGAGCTGCCCCCTAATGCACCACCAATACGTACATGTTGATGAGCATCAGCGATACCTAAACAGTTAGCACCAAAAACATCGACATGATGGCGTTGACAAAATGGTCTGATGATACGAATATCACTGAGTGCCACTTTTTCAGTCAAGATGATGACTTTGTTTATAGCCGGGTTAACACGTACTGCTTCAATAACAGCATCTTTGACTCCGCTCGGTGGTACATAAACGATAGCCACATTGAATTGATGCCCCGCTTCTAAGGCTTCAGCAACGCTGTTGTAAACGGGAATGTCACCGATTTTTGTTTTTAAGACGGAACCGGCGCGTCCTGGCATCGTACCGCAAACAATGTTACCACCAGAATAAATATGGCTGGTGGGAGTAACGGTCCGGCTTTCATTACCCAGGATATTTAACACACAAGCCCGGTCTTCAGTCGTTGCGATTTCAGCCAGGGAGTTGATGCCTACATAGAAATGTTTAAAGGCATCAACCCCTTTTCGAGATAGTTTGTTTTCAGTCATAGTTGGTTTTTAAATCTTTAATTCGTTATTTTTGGGAATTGTGAAAATCTAAGAAGCAATCAGAAATCCGATTTGTTCAAAAAATCGGATTTCTGGCACACAATTCACAATTACGCAGTGAAACAATTACTTGATTCCCATTTGTTTAGCGATAATTTCTTTACCACCGTCTTGAGACATCCAGTTATCAACATCAATAGCGTAATTCACTACGCCACTCATAGCGGAATCATGTCCAAACATGCGATAGGGAATACCCAAAGCATCTAGGGTGTCTTTCATATAAGCCAATCCGCGCACCAAGTTCGGTCCACCACGCCCGACTACTACATAAATAGGAACAGGACCATGATTATTGAAGTAATCACGCAGCGCATTAGCCATACCCCGGAAAGTTTCATAAATATCGGTATTATTCGCTTTACCACCGATCATAAATAAAACGTTAGTTTTTTCCAGCCAGTGTTTATAAACAATACGGCTGATCTCAAACATTTTTTGATAAGGCGGATTACCACCGAAATCAGAAGAAATCGTTCCCTTATCTCCCAACAACTCGGTCACCAAAGCATTTGCACCGCCTCCAAAAGTCATCGCCGTGATGCTGCCCTGTTCATTAATGACAAATACATCAGATTGCCCTTGATAAGTACGCAGTTGATTGACTTCCAATTCAAACTCAGAATAACTGGAAGTATCTAAATCATCCGGTAAGTCCAAACGCTTATACTTCGGATCATCTGTATCAAACAGGCACTTAAAATCACAAGCAACGGGAATTAAACGACCCCGTTTATCCGGCATCATCCGAATCGGATTTAACTCCAAAGTCGCCATACCATAACTATGGAATAAGTCCCACAATTTAGGTAAATTCTGCACTAAGGGACTAATAATCTCATTTGGCGCATTAATTTTATTGAGCGCGTTAGTCACCACAAAACCCTTAAAGCCAGTCAGGGCATCGAAAGGAATGGTAGCCATTTTATCCTTGGGTAATTCTTCAATATCCACACCGCCATGATGGGTTATGGTCAGTGTAGGTGCCCTAAAGCGTGTGCTGTCACTGATAGAAACATATAGCTCATATTTAGCCGGAATCGCACTTTCAAAAGTCACCCCTTCCGCTTTAGCAAAGGCATTCCCATGCAGGTGTTCGACAAAATAAAGGCGTTCTTTTTCCTTCATGGCAGTCGTTAAATCGCTCGCTTTACCAATCAATCCAGCCTTGCCTTTTTTACCAACACCCCCTTTAAAAATGGGCTTGATAAAAATATCTCCCCAGCGATCTATCAAATCTTTAATTTGATCTGTTTTGGCTTCGGGACCAAGCACCTCTGAGGTAGGAAAACCTACATACTTGAGGAGTTTAGAACCCCATAACATACCGGTAATTTGCATTATTAATAAAAACTCCTATACAATAAAAAGTTCAAGTTGTTATTTAAATTCATCTAAAAAACGATAATGTTACCATTATAATTAAATATATATAGTTGTCAACCCAAATTTTAAAGATATAGTTTTACATAAATTTTTTAACATTTTTATGATTCGTTTTTGGGGTTGTTGGAATGAACCCTTTTTTTGAGGGCACAAATACCCTTTTTTTAAAATATGTTTCCAAAAATTTCATACCCAGGATAGCCGCTAATTATATTTTTTCTTTCTAAATCAATAAGATAACAAAATTAGCGCATAATCTGCTGGTACAAATTCTGAGTTAGGAATTAATCATTTTCAATTAAAAATATTTTTATGTCGGTTACAGCCTTTAAAATTGCTACAAGCGAAGCATAAGTACCTTAACCTATCAAAGATTTTTTTAATATGGGGTTGATTTTTTTCAAGATGTGGTAGCATACACAGTCAGTTAAAAATCATTTTTGACTGTTAATGGTTTTAATCGGTTTCTTGAAACACTCCCCTGGTTTCAAGCGGTGCTGGGTGGGAATTTAAAAATGCCGCCTATCATTAGATAGTAGAAATACCCTTTTTTCAAAAAAGGGTATTTCTTAGTTAGATATAGGGGTGCCAATAATGACCCGCTTTACTATTATTGATTGTTGGTAGGCGAAATGGCTAATTCTTTTTTTAATTAGGAATTAACCATTTCAGGATTTGTTTTTTTGACTATGAAAGAAAATATGATAATGTCATAATATTCGACTAAGACGTGTTCCCACGCGGGACACTAATTTAGCGCACCCAAAATGGTCTGTTCTTTTAACTTCGCGGCTGGAATGTTAGTTCAATACGAGATTGAAATTATTCATAACTTGCCCTTGACCTTTGGCGGGAGAAGAGAAGTGGTGCGACCCGTTTGGCCCAAAGCATTGATTTATAAGGATAAATCGTGCGAAAGGTCAGGGCATAAAATGAGTGGTTATCATTTTATGTGATAACTCAAAAGATGTAGGAATAAGTTTGG
>QNES01000142.1 GCA_003645255.1 Gammaproteobacteria bacterium | reverse complement strand
TATGAATCTCATCCGTGCCCTGTTTGCGAAAATTCCCTATCCGTTACATATTAAAGAAGAAGCTTATTATCATTCTTTGTTTTATATGATCTTAGCGTTAATGGGTGTGGAAATTGATTTGGAAGTTCTTACTGATAAAGGGCGAATTGATGGTGTGCTGGAACTTGAACAGAAGATTTATTTGATTGAGTTTAAGTATGGTAAAGCCGGTAGCCAAATGGATCATTTAACTGATAAAGCAATTAAGCAAATTGAGAATAAAAATTATGGTGAACGCTTTTTAAATGAGTCGCGTTCGCTAATTTATTTGGGTGTCGGGTTTGCAGGTAAAGAAATTGGGTATAAAAAAGTGAATTGTTTAAGCAAATAAGAACAGGGGAAAGGGCTTTGGTGGGTTTGACTACCCACCCTACGTTTGCTGACTCAAGAAATCCGAATTCAAATGAAAACACAAGCGTTAATTAAACTCTGTCTAAATGCTTTTCCTGAGTTACAAGCCATTTATTTATTTGGTTCCTACGATACAGAAAATGAATGGACTAATAGCGATGTGGATATCGCTTTATTACTGCCTTATCAGTTGACTAATAATTTATATTTGACAAAACTACACCAACAGCTTGAACAGCTATATCAAAAACCGGTTGATTTGATTAATTTAAGACAAGTGACGACTGTTTTTAAGAAAGAGATTATCATGGCAGAAAGAAGGGTTTATTGTGCCGATCAATATAAAACAGATGAATTTGAAATGTTGACATTATCTTTTTATCAAAAATTAAATGAGGAACGACAAGAAATTTTACAAGAATTTTTTTTGACTAAAATAGCGTATGAATGACATATTAATTAATAAAGTTCAAAGTATTCAGCGTTGTGTTGCAAGGGCGAGAGAAGAATATCATTTAGCCAATGGTCATTTTAACAAAAATTATAGCCATCAAGATGCTGCCATTTTAAATATGATTCGTGCCTGTGAACAATGTATTGACTTAGGCAGTCATATTATTAGAACTCATAAAATGGGTATTCCTAATGAAAGTAAAGACGTTTTTCGACTTTTAGCGGCAAAACAAATCATTTCTTTACCATTAGCGGAGAACTTACAAAAAATGATAGGATTTCGCAATATGGTTGTACATGAATATCAACGAATTAATCTTGATATAGTCGTTGCAGTGATTGAAACGGGTTTGAATGATCTAATTGATTTTTGTGATATTATATTTCGTACTCACTTAGTTCAGGAAAAAATTGGATCATAAGGGCTCGCCCGCAGCGTAGGAAATACACCAGAAGATTTTACCTTCTTGATTGAAAAAAAATATGCCAAAAAAATCACGCAAAAAATCCGCTATTACCAAACATAAAAATGTAATGGCTAAAGCCCAGGGCTTAAAAATTTCTAAAGTTCTTCAACAAGCTCAACAATATCAACAAGCCCAGGAATGGCAAAAAGCTGAAGCCTTGTACCATCAAGTATTGCAAAAGCAACCAAAAAATAAAAGTGCCTTGAATTTTTATAGGCAACTCGGTTCTGCTTTTAGTAAACGGAGACAATTTGCTGAAGCAATAACCTATTTTCAACGCGCCCTTTCATTTAATCCAAATCATGCCGAAATGCAAAATGATTTAGGAATTATTTTTGGGCAGCAGGGCAAATTGGAGCAAGCAAAAGCCTGTTTTGAAAAAGCCATTGCTGAAAAAAAGGATTTTGCTCAAGCCTATTATAACCTGGGTATTATACTTAACGGGGAAGAACAATTTGCCGAAGCGATTACTTGTTATCAGAAAGCGTTGTCTATTACTCCTCATTATGCCGATGCCTATAATAATTTAGGTAATAGCCTCAGTGGGCAAGATAAAATTAGCGAAGCCATCATTAACTATCAAAAAGCAATCGCCTTAAATCCGAATTATGCGGAGGCGCATAATAATTTAGGTGTTGCATTCAAAAAAGAAGGGCAAATCGTTGAAGCCGTTGCTTCTTTTCAGCAAGCTATCGCTTTAAATCCCAATTATCTTGATGCTTATAATAATTTGGGTGTCACGCTTAAAGATCAAGAGCAATTTAAAGATGCGGAAACTTGTTTTAAAGCTGTTTTGTCTTTAAATCCAAATTATGTTGAAGCGCATATTTCTCTCGCTCATTTGCTTCATAAGCAAATAAAATTGACGGAAACCATTGCTTGTTACCAACGCGCTTTGGCTTTGGAGCCTCATAATGTGCTTGCACATGGCGGCTTAGGCAATACCCTAAAAGAAAAAGGGTTGATTAATGAAGCGATTGTACATTACAAAAAAGCTTTAGCATTAAAAGCCACTGATTGTAAAGTCCACTACAACTTGATTCACAGCAACCTCGTATTCACATTAAATTATTCGCCTCAATATGATCGGGCTGCCCTATTTTTGGAACACCAACGGTTTAATGAACAACATGCCGTGCCTTTATCTGCCTCTATTAAGCAGCACCTCAATAATAACAATCCACATCGGAAATTAAAAATTGGGTATGTTTCGGCTGATTTAAAAAACCATTCGGTGGCTTTTTTTATGAAGCCTATTTTGGCACATCATAACCATGAGCAATTTGAAATTGTCTGCTATTATAATCATACGCAAGTCGATCACATTACTGAACAATTACAACAATACAGTGATTATTGGGTGCCCTGTGTCGAATTATCGGATGAAGCGTTAGCAGATAAAATCACAGAAGATCAAATAGATATTTTGGTTGATCTTTCCGGGCATATCGCTGGCAATCGGCTACTGACTTTTGCGAGAAAACCGGCACCCATTCAAGCAACCTATATTGGTTATCCCAATACCACCGGCTTAACCGTTATTGACTATCATATAACTGATAATTATGTTGATCCCGAAGGGATTGCAGAAGCCTTTCATTCAGAAATACCAATGCGAATGCCTGCCAGTTATTATTGTTTTGATCCATTGATAGAACGTACAGCCGTCAATGAATGCCCTGCACTTAAAAATGGGTACATCACTTTTTGCTGTTTTAATAACTATGCCAAATTAAACCGTGAAACTTTTGTTTTATGGGCTAAAATTTTGCAAAGCCTTCCAGATGCTAAACTGGTTATTATGAACGCAAGTCTTCAGGATTTAGAAACACAACAATCGCTTGAAAAGACTTTCGCCAATTTAGGTATAAAATCTACTCGACTTGAAATAGGTTATATTTCTTCCACGGAAAAAACATTTAGCACCTATAATCAAATAGATATTGCCCTAGATAGCTATCCCTATAATGGCGCAACGACAACTTGTCAAGCCCTTTGGATGGGTGTACCGGTAGTGACATTAGTAGGAGAAACCCATGTTGCTCGGGCGGGATTGAGCATTTTATCGGCAGTGAGTTTAACGGAACTCATTGCTTCAAGCCCTGAAGAATATATAGATATTTGTGTAAAATTAGCAAATAATACCCAATATTTGCAAAAAATGCGAACTGAAATGCGTGACAAAATACAGGCATCTCCCTTAATGGATGGTGCCAGTTTTACTCGTCACCTAGAATCGGAATATCGGAAAATGTGGGAAAAGTGGTGCGATAAATAACAGAATTTATATTTCATATGAGCGAATTACTTTACGATAAGGTTTTTGAAAATGAGGAACAAAATATGGGTTCAGTTATCCATAGCGGAACACAAGCTAAACTCGTTGGATTGCTATTCAATGATGAAAAATTTTCATTGTTTACTGAATTGAGTTTGGATACGACTCAAATTGATTTAAGTCAATTTGGTCTTAAGAGTAAAGATGAATTAAAACCCGACGTGTGCCTTTATACAAATCCGCCGGAAGTAGAACCACCTGATGATATTGTAAAAACAACACAAATGCCTGATTTAGCCATTGAGATTCTTTCTCCTTCGCAAACAGTCAGTGAGTTGATTGCTAAGATAAAGGCTTATTTTGCACTTAATATTAAATCATGTTGGTTGGTTATACCGGCATTAACGACTATTAACGTTTTCACACAACCGAAACATTATAAAACCTTCACTCTAAATGATAGCGAAGTTGTTGATGAACTAATGGATATTCACTTACCCATTGTTAAGCTGTTTCACAAGTCTTCTTAAATATCGGGCTGACACGCAGTTCAGCCCCTACAAAAAACTGCGTATCTTGTAGGGGCGGATTGACGTGTTCGCCCTATTTGAAAAAATCGAAAAAATCAATTCATTAATTTCCGCACAGCACTTCATATCTTAAAATCCGTTATACTTTCAGTATGTCTAAATTCAATAACAACCAACCCATATCACGCACCCGTGTTAAAATCTGCGGGATAACTCGCCCTCATGATGCACAAGTTGCTGCTAAATTAGGGGTTGATGCAATTGGCTTAGTTTTTTATAAAAATAGTCCACGCGCCGTATCCGTAAAAACGGCTCAGAAAATAATTCAAGCATTACCGCCATTTGTAACAACAGTTGGACTATTTGTCAATGCCGAACCCACTTTTATACATAATATTTTGGCGCAAGTGCCATTAGATATACTACAATTTCATGGTGAAGAATCGCCAGATGATTGTAGGCGCTTTGATAAACCTTATATAAAAGCACTTCGTATGCGTCAGAATGTTGATGTACAAGCTTTTGCTCAACGTTATTCTGATGCAAAAGCGCTATTATTAGATAGTTATGTACAAGGTGTCAAAGGGGGTACCGGGGTAATATTTGATTGGCAACAAGTCCCATCAGATTTATCCAAACCGATTATTATAGCCGGCGGCTTAACACCTAATAATGTGAGCCAAGTCATTACCACATTATGTCCCTACGCTGTTGATGTCAGCGGTGGGGTAGAATCTGCCAAAGGTATTAAAAACGCGGACAAAATGACCGCATTTATGAAAGGAGCTTCAATGGTAAAATCAATCACCTTAAAAAAGACACCGAGTTTACCGGATTTACCGGATTCTGATGGTCATTTTGGACCATATGGGGGGCTTTTTGTTCCAGAAACGCTTATGCAACCTTTGGAAGAGTTGCAAAAAGCCTATCAACATTATCTTAATGATTCCGCCTTTTTGGCTGAACTCAACGACGATTTACACCATTTTGTTGGACGACCTTCAGCTTTATATCATGCAACACGTTGGTCCCAACACTTGGGGGGTGCACAAATTTATCTCAAGCGCGAAGATTTGAACCATACAGGCGCACATAAAATCAACAATACGGTTGGACAAGCCTTACTAGCTAAACGAATGGGTAAAACCCGCGTGATTGCTGAAACCGGTGCTGGACAACATGGTGTTGCCACTGCAACGGTAGCAGCCCGTTTTGGTATGGAATGTGTGGTCTATATGGGTTCAAAAGATATAAAGCGCCAAGCAATTAATGTTTATCGTATGCGCCTATTGGGAGCCGAAGTTCGCGCCGTCGAATCAGGTTCAAAAACGTTAAAAGATGCCCTTAATGAAGCCATGCGTGATTGGGTAACTCATGTTGATAATACCTTTTATATTATTGGCACCGTTGCCGGTCCCCATCCCTATCCCCTGATGGTACGCGATTTTCAAGCAGTGATTGGGCGAGAGACACGTCAACAGATTAAAGTATTGGCTGGACGCTTGCCCGATATTTTAATAGCCTGTGTTGGTGGCGGCTCTAATGCAATCGGTCTCTTTTACCCGTTTTTAGATGATACAGACATCACTTTATACGGTGTAGAAGCGGCTGGAGACGGGTTAGAGACGGGTCGCCATGCGGCGCCCTTATGTACGGGTAAACCTGGGGTTTTGCATGGCAACCGGACTTATCTCATGTCAACCGAAGAAGGACAAATTCTTGAAACCCATTCCATTTCAGCAGGGTTAGATTATCCTGGGGTGGGACCGGAACATGCATGGTTAAAAGATAACGGGCGGGTTGAATATGTGGCTGTGACAGATGATGAAGCCCTAGATGCGTTTCACGATTTAACGCGCCTAGAAGGTATTATGCCAGCCCTAGAATCCAGCCATGCCCTGGCTTATTGCAAAAAAATTGCCCCTACCCTGGATAAAGACAAAATTATCGTAATCAACCTATCTGGGCGCGGCGATAAAGATATTCACACCGTCGCAGCGCTTGAAGGAATTAAAATATGAGTCGCTTAAAAACCTGCTTTGATCAGCTACGCGCCCAAAAACGCGCCGCTCTGATTCCCTTTATCACCGCCGGTGATCCAATTCAAACACTGACAGTGCCACTCATGCACGGCTTAGTTGAAGCAGGAGCAGATGTCATTGAATTAGGTGTCCCTTTTTCAGATCCGATGGCTGATGGTCCCGTTATTCAACGTGCCAGTGAACGTGCCCTTGCCCAGGGTACCAGTTTGCGTGATGTATTGGACATGGTAAAAAACTTTCGGCTGCAAAACCAAACCACACCGGTTGTATTAATGGGCTATCTTAACCCTATAGAAATTATGGGTTATAAAACTTTTGTTCAAGCCGCCGAATCGGTGGGAGTGGATGGCGTATTAACAGTCGATTTACCGCCTGAAGAGGCAACCGATTTGAGCGCATTATTACGCGCTCATGCGATAGCCCCGATTTTCCTCATTGCACCAACAACAACGCCCAAACGAATTAAACACATTTGTGTCCAAGCCAGTGGCTATTTATACTATGTATCCCTTAAAGGCGTGACTGGCAGTGCTAATTTAGATGTGATTTCAGTCGCAAAAAAGGTGACGGAAATCCGTCAACACACAGATTTACCGATAGGTGTTGGCTTTGGTATTAAGGATGTGCAATCAGCGGCGCAAGTGGCTAAAGTTAGTGATGCTGTCATTGTCGGAAGTGCTTTAGTACGTCTTGTTGAAACGGAAGCTCAAGATAAATTATTAAAAATGATTCCTGCATTTGTAAGGGCATTGCGTCAAGGTATGGATGCACTTTGATTCATCAAATGGTATAAATATTGCCTGTTTGCTAGTGTAGAATAACGAAAATCCCTAAACAGGGGCAGAACGGGTTTGCAATTGGAAAAGTTAGAAATCCGATTTTTTCAAAAAATCGGATTTCTTTATACATACAGGATGATGTTTGCAACAATATAAAGAAGGATAGCTATTATGGTGACTGACAACTCACCCATAGCCTATGAAATAGAGAGGCAATTTCAAAATAGTTTTGGCAATCAAGCAGCCAGTAACGACAAACGTCCCACATTAACCCTGGGATTAAGAAAAGGGTTGGAAAGAAGGGACCATTCCCAAAGAACTAAAGAACCTTCTCGACTGACACTCGGATCAAGTAAAAAAGCGGAGGAAGAAAGTCAAACAACACAACGTTCAAAGCTGATGCTTGGTTTAAATAAAAAGCGTGAATTTCGACCCCCAATGGAAATTTCACCAAAAGTGTCTAAGCCAAGCCGAACCGTCATATCAATGCCGAAAACTTTAGGCAAACTAGAGGTTAACATTAAAATCAATGAATTACCTAACTGGGTGGAAAGTATCAAAAATAGTCGGCAACAGTTTTATATCAATGCTGATGGACAAATAGTACGAATGAAAGTACGTAATAAAACTTGGCAAAAATTACTCCAAGCGAATGAAAAATATCCAGAATGGGTAGCTTCTATTACAGGTAAAATGGGACACCATATCAAAAATGGATTCGAGTTACTTGAACCCGCTATACAAGTCTATGAAAAGAATTCTAAAGAAGCTAATGCATCCTAAGAATCAATGCCCTTATATACTTGGACATTTAGAGTATAAATGAATCAGCCTATTATCTCAGGATTTTTCTATGACGACTCATACCACTAACGACAAAGCCGTCGTACTCGTTTCAGGTGGGCTAGATTCTGCCACGACTTTAGCTATCGCTAAATCACAAGGTTATGCTTGTTATGCGCTAAGTTTTGATTATGGGCAACGCCACCGTGTTGAGTTGCAAGCTGCTCGTCGTGTGACTGACAGTATAGGAATCGTTGAACATAAATTTATTCACTTAAATTTAGACAGTATTGGCGGTTCTGCGCTGACAGATAGCCAAATTCAGGTACCCACTTCAGGGCTTTCTGATCAAATTCCAGTGACTTATGTTCCAGCTCGTAATAGTGTGTTTTTAACATTAGCATTGGGTTGGGCAGAAGTGCTATCCGCTTATCATTTGTTTATTGGTGTGAATGCAATTGATTACTCTGGCTATCCTGATTGTCGTCCAGAATTTATTGCTGCTTTTGAACAAATGGCGAATCTGGCTACAAAAGCGGGGGTAGAAGGACATCACTTTAAAGTCCATACCCCCCTTATTCACTTAACGAAAGCACAGATTATTCAAGAAGGGTTACGCTTAGGTGTGGACTATAGCTTAACCATTTCATGTTATCAACCCACTCCTTCAGGAAAAGCTTGCAGTGTTTGTGATGCTTGCCGTTTACGTGCTGATGGATTTCAAGCTTATGAAAATTCAATAAACACCGAAACCAAAGCTTGACTTTAAAGCTAGTACCATGCACCGTAAATTCATCCGATTATTCATATCAAGAAATCCGATTTTTTCAAAAAATCGGATTTCTACCGATTCTATCGTCTCAAAATCACTGAAAACGATGCGTTTGTATTGGGCGGGCAAAACCCTGTGGTGATGATTTTATCCCCACTGCAGTTGTCGTTTTGGATAAAAAGTTCACATTAAAGCCGCTGCTAAAATCAATATTATCACGATAAGCATTGATATCAAGGGAAGTGGGATCATCCAAAGTAAAAAAGGCACCGCAAGCTTCACCCGCATCACAAATAAAACCATTATTATTGAAATCACTCCCGGCAACAATAATGTAAGTGCCTCTGGCAACAGAGTCAAATTTGAAATGATAAACACCATCTTTTGCGGTAGCACGGGTTTCTTGCGTCTCCAAAGTATCTGGATCTATTAATAGAATATAATGAAATCCTGCATCACCGGTGATATTGGGATCGCCAACCTGTAAAATCACGGGTATTTTAACGACATTGACATTGCTGGTGATAGTGATGGTGCTGGTAAAGGTCCCAGTTGTGAGATGGCTACGATCCACCTTGATGGCATAATCACTTAAACCGCTACCTTGCCAGGATAAAAATTCAGCACCACCCACATTGATATTTTCTATATATAATTCTTCGCCCCCTCCATTGCTAAGTGTGATGGTAGCACTGGTACGATTTAAACCAAAATTTAAGGCTCTCGGTGTGACGATTAATTGTGGTAAAGGCTGAGGGACCATTTCACCGCTGACTTCAATGGCAGCCAATACTGCTTTTTGGGCATTAATCAGTCCATAGCCAAAATCATCATCACGTCCTTTAGCCCCTAAATCATCGGTTATTTTTTCACGACTTAGAAGTGCATCAACATCCTGGGGCGTTAAACCGGGATTAACGGCTTTCATTAAAGAAATCACCCCGGCAACGTGAGGTGCCGCCATTGAAGTACCTTCCAATGGACGAAATGTAAATTCAATGGTTTGTCTGCCACTTTCATCGCCGACTTCATCACCTACAGTACTGATAATCCCATCTGGCATACCGTCACCATTTATATCTGGCGTATTATCTCCCCCTGGGGCTGCGACATCTACAGAGTAACCATAATTAGAATAAGAAGCGCGTTCTTTGTTAATATTGACAGCACAGACTGAAATAACTCCCTCTAAAGCAGCTGGAAAAAACGGCACATCACTATCTTCATTGCCGGCAGCAGCAACTACAATGACACCAGCATCACGTACTTCATTCATCAATTCTTGGAAACCACTGGAAACGGCAGGTCCGCCTAAACTGAGATTAATAATATCAGCCCTTTGTGCCGGCACGGTGCGAGAATCATTCGGTAAACCGGCAGCATAACGTATTGCTTGCGAAATGTCATAATCATAACCTGCCCCTCCTTCGCCGGTGACTCGTAAGGGCATGATTTTAGTTAGCCAGGCTACGCCGGCTATGCCATTATTATTATTGGTCACGGCTGCTATTGTTCCAGCAACATGGCTACCATGAAAAGAACCACCGCCAGGAAATTGTTCCCCTGGATCACTTGGATCAGGATCAAGACCATCACCATCCAGTGAAATATCCACATTACTAATAAAATCATAGCCTTGGATTAAATTACCCTGTAAATCTGGGTGCCTAAGTAACACCCCAGAATCAATAACGGCAACAATCACACTCGGATCGCCTATGGTGATGTCCCAGGCTTGTGCTAATTTTATCAATGGGTGATTCCATTGGTAGCGATAATTGGGATCATTAGGAACACGTAAAGCCGATAATCGGTAATTAGGGCTGGCTTCAATAATGTCAGCCCGTTTGCGTAACTGCTTGATTTTCATTAAAGTTTCATATTTTAAACGGTGCTCTGGGCTGACAAATTTGAGTTGACGAGTGGCTGTTAAAAGACGCGATTGATTGGGATCAAGGCTAAATAACATGCGTCGCGAAGTATCGGTACTTTTGGTATGCATACCAGTGGTGATACTTTGCGCATGCAGTATACCATCAGCGGCAAATTTTACAATCACATCCCCAGGCACAAAATCATCGCTTAGACGCATACCATGATAGGTAACGCTCAAATTTTGACCGATACTAAGTATATAATTAGAAGCACCTAAATAGGCTTGCACTTGGACAAAATATACTCCATCCGATGGCACAACCAGCATTTCTGTTTCACCCGCTTTGCCTTCGCCAACAGAGGCATCGACAATAGTTGTCGTACCATCCGCATTACTTTTGATTAGTCCCAAATCTAAGTCATTATTACCAAGATTTTGATTGGCAACAAATAGGGCAATGGTTTGCCCTGTTCGCAAATCAACTTCAAAAAAATCATTTTGATCGCCAATGATTTTTAAGCTTCCGTTGGAACCACTCCCAGGTTGATTGACATATCCGCCTAAAATAACGGGGTTGGGAATACGCTGAGCACTATATTCATTATTATTGGACCGCTCAGAGGTATTGACATCATTTACATCGCTATCCTTAGCCGTATTGCTGGCTACAAAAATATTACCACTAAGGGTAAAGCGGCTCGTGCTTGTTTCATTTGATGATGAGTCATTATCACCATCACTATTACAACCCATGAATATTAAAAGGGTTAAAAAAATTAAAATGTGCTTGTGTTTTAACATAACTTCTTAGATTAAAATTTTGAAGAGGAAAGTAGTTACCTTGAAGATGCAATCAGCGTGATAGCAGGCATGCCCTTTCGTCGGTTGGGAACGAGAAATTCTTGGTATTTCCTTGCTCCAAAGCTAAAGCTTTGGACTCCAGGTAATGGTTTTGGAGTAGCAAGGAATGGTTGACAATTCATGATTTTTTCTTGAGGGTTTTGAGGTAATCCTCAATTTCTTCAGCCGATAATCCATCTAACCGATCTTCGAGTTTGAGACCCTTTACCCGTTCTTTTGGTTTGAGGCCTATTAATTGTTCTTCGGGTTTAAGGCCTATTAACCGTTCCTCTAACGGCATGTTGGAGAAAAAAGTTCTCTGTCCCTTAAGTGGTAAGGAATCGAAATATTCCTTAAAATCTTCAGGGGTAAAAAGACTACTTCCCCACATTTTACCTATATCTTTAATTTCTTGAGGGCTTAAATCAAGTGCCATGTCATCATCTCCTTTTTCTGAGATTCGTCGCCATAAATCGACTAAAAACCATTTGAAAGGCTTTGGAATGAATTTGAAGCCTT
>QNES01000141.1 GCA_003645255.1 Gammaproteobacteria bacterium | reverse complement strand
CGACGATCAACTTTACCATTAGGCAATAGCGGTATTTTGTCTAGTATGACAAAAGCGGAAGGTACCATGTAATCGGGCAGCTTGTCTTTGAGAAAACGACGTAATTCATCTTCCAAATCCTCATGAGAATGGGAAGGAACTACATAAGCCACAAGTCGCTTTAAATCAGACGATTTTTCCCAAACGATAACTAGGTTCTCTTGAACAGCTGTATGCTGATCCAAAATGGTTTCAATTTCTCCAAGCTCTATACGATAACCGCGCAACTTGATTTGAGCATCTTTTCTGCCCAAAAATTCAAGGCTACTATCGGTCCTCAAACGCCCCATATCACCGGTGCGATAGAGCCGCTGTGATCCATAAGGCAAAAATGCGGCTTGGGTTATTTCTGGTTTTTGCCAATAGCCCAGCGCAACATACGCACTTTTTAATGCCATTTCTCCATATAACTCCGTTTCCTCACCGATTTCATTGAGCAATAAAACATCAGTATCATCAACCGGATAGCCTACCGGCACGGTGGATTGAGGATTTAAAGTCTGCTTATTGATGAAATATTGCAGACTTACGGTTGATTCTGTAGGACCTAACCCATTGATAAATATACAATTTTCTGAAAAATACTGTTTATACAAGTCAACATCGCTCTTATAAACTTCTTCGCCCCCCAACACAATTAAACGCAGTTTGGGAAAATGCTCGCCCTTTGTTAACGTGCTGACAACATGTCTATAGACTGTTGGGGTAGAGTGATAAATGGTAATCTCTTGCCCCTTAATAAATTCCTTAACGGGATTGGCTAAATTATCTTCTTTGATGTTAATAGGATATAGCGTCGCGCCGTTTAATAGAGCACCAAAAATATCCATTATTGCCGCATCAAAGCTATAAGCAGAAAGCAATGTGAGTTTATCAGTCGCATTGATATGCAGATTATTGGTATAATTTCTTATGAAATGCAGTACGTTACGATGGTTTTGCATCACACCTTTTGGTTGCCCCGTTGAGCCGGATGTGTAGAGTATATAGGCTAGGGTGTCAGGTGGTACAACTTCTTTTTGAAATAAACGAATTTCTTTATGCTGAATGTTAGGATGGGATTCATCAATATTAATAAGCGAAAGAACATCACTTTTTAATTCTTGCGCCAGTTTCCAATTTAAGTTATTGGTTAATAAAACACTGGCTTGTGAATCCTGCAAGATATAAAGTAATCTTTGGGTGGGCAAATCTGGCGCAAGTGGTATATAAGTCAAGCCCGCTTTCAATACCCCCAATATACCTACAATCATTGAAACTTCATGTTCAAACAATAAAGCAATATTGCCAACCTCACACTTTTTCAAAAGCGTTTGAGCAACTTGATTGGCGCGTTCACTCAATGAAAAATAAGTTAATGCACCATATTTTGTTTGTACCGCGATATGATCAGGATATTTTCTGACTTGTTGTTCAAAGCGTTCTGGAATTGATTGCTCAATATCGGCTTTGGTAAATTCCGTAAAGGCATTGGTTGGGTAAATATGAGCATCACTACGATCCACAATATGACGCTCTGCCTCCGTTAAAATTCGCAAAGTTGAAAGTGATGTCTCTGGGGCGGCAATAATACTTTCCAACAAAGTTTGAAAATGTCCAACCATGCGCTGTATTGTCGTAGCACTGAACAGGGCAGTATTATATTCAAACCAGCCAGTTAATTTACCATCCCTTTCAAATAACTCAAGGGTTAAATCGAATTTAGCCGTGCCTGTGTAAATATTATCCAAACAAGTATCTAATGGTACTGTTTTCAATCCAGCCAGATTTAAATTTGGCAAATCAAAGTTTTGTAGCAGAAAAAAAACTTGAAACAAAGGATGATAGCTCAAATCACGTTCCGTTTGTATGTGATCGACTAGGCTTTGGAAGGGCAAATCTTGATTGCTATATGCAGCCAGTGCTATTTCACGAACTTGATTTAAAAATGAGGTAAAGCTTATCTGTTCAGAGGGATAAGTACGAAATACTAAATTATTAATAAATACCCCGATTACCTTTTCCCACTCGACACGTCTCCTTCCAGCAGCAGCACTAGCAATAATCAAATCTGTTTGCCCTGTATAGCGATACAACAAAGTTTTAAAAGCCGCTAACAAGATCATAAACAAGGTAGCACCTTGCTGATGACTAAAGTTGCTTAGTGCCAGCGTGAGTGTTTGAGAAATGACAACAGGTTGCAGGGCACCTTGATAAGTAGGTATGGGCGGACGTGAATAATCATTATTTAATTCCAAGATTGGCAGGGGGGCATGCAGTTGTGATTCCCAGTAGGCAATTTGTGAATTGAAGGAGTCGCTTTGTAACCACTGTTCCTGCCAGCGACAAAAGTCGGTATATTGGTAGCAAGGAACATCAGGTAGTTGTTTGCCCTCTACAAAAGCAACATACAATTCAGTCAATTCTTGTATAAAAAAACCGGCTGACCAACCATCTGTTATTAAATGATGGAAAGTTAGCAATAATATTTGTTCTTGTTCATCTAGGCGGAATACAGTTGTTCGCCATAAACACCCCTGCCCTAAATCAAAAGGGCGACGGATTTCTTCATTGATAACTTGTTGCGTTTTGCTTTCAGACTTTTCGCTCCTCAAATCTATCACTGTCACCAAATAAGGCACAGCTGGAATAATTCGTTGTTGCGGCATACCCGTTTCATTCACTTCAAAATGGGTACGCAAAATCGCATGACGGCGCACAATCTCGCTAAGTGCTTGTTCTAGCAAAGAAATATTAAGTTTACCTGTCAGTTTAAACGCCAAAGGAATATTAAAAGTAGGCGTATTAGGATGAAGTTGCTCAAATAGCCAGAAACTTTGTTGAGTGATAGATAGTGGGGCAGTATGGACTTCATGAGATAAAGCCTCACTTTTAATTTCAACGGGAATAGATTCCAATGATTTCAGAGGAACAAGCGAATCAATCTGTACCGCCAGTGTTCCCACCGTCGGTTTTTCAAATAAAGCACTTATTGGTATTTCAGTCTGAAAAGTATTACGTACCCGCGAAATAATCCGAGTTGCCAGCAGTGAATGCCCGCCCAATTCAAAAAAGTTATCGTGAACACCTATTTGTTCAACTCTAAGAACATCACTAAATAAAGTCGCCAATAATTTTTCAGTGGGGGTACTAGGTGCGACATAGTTATCAGTCTGGCTTGATTTATCCGGCGCGGGAAGGGCGTGGCGATCTATTTTGCCATTTGGGGTTAAGGGCAAAGCTTCAAGCAGGATAAAAGCTGATGGCATCATATAATCTGGTAAACGCTTATTTAGAAAGTTGCGTAATTCACCGGCTGTCAGAATCGGTTCTGGCAATTTTGATGGCACTTTTTCAGATTGACATACCTTTAAATTTTGCCTTGATTCTCGAATGGCGTAAAGGTAATAATTCATACCAGCGGTTTTATCAAATGACCAATCTTGCTCAACGACGGTGTGATAGCCCTGCTTTTCAAATAGTGCAAGCACTTGTTCAAGGCGATTATCTATATCATGCACTTCCAATGCGATCTGATGAATCTTTTGCCAATCCGTATCAGCAATGCCGGCAAGCACATCCCATTCACTTTTTTCAACATTGATTTTCAGTAAGTCTATGTTTTCAATATGGTTTTCTTGGATAACAGAAGAAAGCGTTCTTAATGGCACTTCAAAAGTTTCGCTTTTAAATTTATCCGCAAGTAGTTCCTCCAATAATTCGTTATCCTGAGTTTGAGATGCGACAGAGTCGGGTTGGTTCTGCAAGAACGATTTAACAATTTCTTTTTCATCATCGACATCAGCATAAAGCCCTGATAAAAAAGAATATTTTGGGTAAAAAGTAAAATTCGCCGTTTTGGTTTCACCAGATAAGCCACAATTAAACAGTTTGGCATCTACCTCATAAAGTGTCGTATTGAGTTGAAGTTTTTCAAACACAAAAGGGTTTGGTTCAAATCCATAAACTTTGACATTGTGACCACTCAAATGGGCAAATAGGCTGAAAAGTCCTATATTCGTGCCTACATCAAAAATACAATCACCGTCTTGAATCGTGATGCCATGTTTTATATAGGCTCTTACTTCAAATATCTCTTTATAAAGAAAATCGGTTTCATTTTTATTCAGATGGGCAATTGCCAAATTATTTGGCAACGTATAACGGGGTTGCCCGGCAATAGTCGGTGCCTGTGATGGCTTAGGCACGACATAGCCCACTAAGCGTTTATCATTGGCAACGTCTTCTCGTACAGTGACAATGGCTTGTTGAACACCTGGGTGTTGTGTTAGCACGGTTTCAATTTCACCCAATTCTATCCGAAAACCTCGGAGTTTCACTTGATCATCGGTTCGCCCTAAAAATTCGATGTTATCATCTTGCAAATAACGGGCTAAATCGCCTGTTTTGTATAAAACTAAACCTGCCAGGTCTTTAAGACCTGGCAGGTTTGCCTTAGAAATAAATTTTTTCGCCGTCAATTCAGGGCGATTAAAATAACCCCTCGCAAGACAAACACCGCCGATATATAATTCGCCACTCTCCCCAACTGGAACAGGTTGAAGTTGTTGATCTAAAATATAAGCGTAAACATGAGCAAGGGCTTTTCCAATCACCGGCTTAATCGAACTTTGCACCTCACAAATAGTCGCATCTACCGTACATTCCGTGGGACCATAAAGATTATAAAAGCGAATATTTTTAGCTTGCGCCAACGCGCTCCAAGTCGATTCATTAATAGGCTCGCCGCCAATTAAAACCATTTTAGGCAGCGATTGAGATAACAAGCCAGCTGAAATCAGTAATTCCAATTGCGATGGTGTGCAATCAAACACCTCTATTTGATGTGCCCTAATATAACCTAATAAAGCGGTACCCTCAAAACGAATTGATTCAGGGATAATATCAAGGGTATAACCATAAAAAAGTTGGATGATTTGTTTAACCGAGGTATCAAAGGCTAAACTGCCATTCAAACTAATTCGCAATTGTTCTGCCTGATAAGAAGCATAAATGGCTTGATGCAGGGCATGGGCAAGATTGAAAACGGAACGGTGTTCAATAGCCACCCCTTTTGGCATCCCGGTTGTTCCCGACGTATAAATAAGGTATGCCAAATTATCTGGGGTGACACCACTGACGAGATTTTTATCACTTTCATGAGCCATTTTTTCCCAGTCAGCATCAAGGCATAAGACTCGCGCCCCTTGTTCTGAAAACTGGGCAAGCCACTTTTTTTGAGTCAATAGCACCGGTGCCTGTGAATCGGATAACATAAAAGTTAAACGGGCTTTGGGATAAGTTGGGACCAATGGCACATAAGCCCCCCCCGCTTTAAGGATCCCCAACAATCCCACTATCATATCTAAAGAACGTTCCACGCAAAGCCCAACCAAAACTTCTGGCTTAACACCTAGCGTATTAAGATAATGCGCAACTTGATTGGCACGGGCATTTAAAGCGCGGTAGCTCAATTGCTGGTTTTCAAAAACGACAGCAATGGCATCGGGGGTGCGCTCAACTTGTGCTTCAAATAGTTGATGAAGACACAATGAGGAATGATTTGTTTTTTGCATTATTTATTATTCCTATTCCATACTAATATTTTCAGTCAAAAATGATGGTTATTATAACACACAATGCCCATATCCTATTGACGCTCAACTAAATAGCTCGAAAAGTTTAAAAAAATGTTAATATATATAAAAAAATAGCCTGAGTAATGATTAATTTAATCATCTTAGGTTTTAAGAGGCAAAAAAATGGAAGAATTATTTGAATTGCGTACTGCAATAGAACAGCACCGCTATAATGATGCACTGATTGTTTTGGGGGAAATGGAAGAAATGAGCAAGGAAGATAAAATCCACAAAATTCGTAGCCATAGCATTATTCTGTTAATCCATCTCATTAAACAACAGGCAGAACAAAGAACCACACGTTCATGGGATTGCTCAATTGCCAACGCGATTGACGAAATTCAGTATGTCAACAAGCGTAGAAAATCGGGTGGTCACTATTTTACTCAGGATGAACTGAACGAAGTGATTGCTCAAGCCTACCCAGCAGCGTTACGAAAAGCCGCATTGGAAGCATTTGAAGGTCAATATACGACCAAACAATTGGATGAAAAAGTCAATCGGGTAATAATTCAAGAAAGCGCATTAAAGAAAATTTTCTCTATATAAACAATAACTTGTTTTAAACTCCGCCCCGAAAAAATAATTCACTATCCAATATTTGGCAGACACTGTCTGCCATTTTGGATAAGTCAGATAAAAACGCGACGCTTGCTGAATATCACACCATTTATTCTGCTACTGTAGATTCCATAATGACGGAACCATTTTTAATCGCTTTGTAAAGACCAGAGTCAACAAGCCACTTTAAAGAGGGTTTGTCGGATAGTGATGTTTTAGCATGAACTAGCTCATTTAGCCATGAGGTTATAACCTGTTCAAGATAATAATATTGATTGATTCCATAAATGGCTGTTACCTATGTAGGGTGGGCAAAGTCTTTGCCCACCAACCGTTAAAAAAAAAGTCCAAAATTTACCCGTTAGCAGTATAATAATAAATAACGGAATTTGGACCCGCAATCAATCGTAATATGGTGGGCAGAATTTATCTTTGATAATAGGCGTTTGTTGCTCAATCCAGCCATCACACATTTTTTTGAGTGCCGGCAGTTTTAGTTCTACTCTCACTTCTTTGGTGTATTGAGCTTCTTCGATTTGGGTTAGCCCTGTGTACCAATCTTGATACAATTTGGCTTCATCTGATAAATATTCGTTGATTTTAGTTTCGATTTCAGGATTCATAAGGTTATTTTCACAATCTCAAATTTTGTCATAAAAAAAAGCTGAAGTCAGCAATGATTGCTGACGACAGCCTTGATAATTTGTGTGTGTGGGTTTTTAGGGGAGTATTGTGTGATTGTAGGGGGCTTCCTTTAGTGTTCGCCTAATTTTAAAGACATTTCTTAACTTAAAGGAAATATAAAATGAGCAATAAGCCTAGCAAAGACGGTTTTAATTTTGGCAATGTCGGTGGCAATGTCTCAATCGAGGCAGGTGGTGATGTTGTTGCCGGCGATAAAACCACTACAACCACCATCACAACCGGTTTTAAACAAGAGCAGGATAAACAAGAATTTATCCAACAACTCGAAGAGTTACGCAAACAATTACGCCAAGTCAAGTCAGAAATCGAAGATGCCGAGGGCATAGATGAAGACGAAAAAGATGCCATTGTTATGGAAGTCATGCAGCAAGTTAAAGCACTCAAGACAGCTAAGGATGAAGCTTCACTCCTACCAGCCCAACAAGAACCATCGCAGGAAAAGCGTGAAGCCATAGAAGCACCTCTGAATGCTGTAAACAGTATCGTCAGCAAGGTGAGTGCCGTTTTTGACAAAGCAGCCGATATTGGCGGTAAAGTCAGAAATATTAACAATCTTCTGCCAATCTTACTGACTGCACGGCACTTGTTCGGTTTACCCTAAGTCTGTTATTTGGGAGTCCTTATATAGATGTTCAGATAAATATTTTGGCTTTAAGACCTGCCATGTTTTCAAAACCTGGCAGGTCTGATAACTTTTATTTTCCTGAAAACTATAGCGTAGGGCAATTTAGCACCATTATAAATAGGTAATACATTATGTCAAATCATTCACCGCCAGATGACAATCAGGGCGGTATCCAAATTAGAGATGTCACCGGTGATATGTCCCTACAAGCCGGGGGCGATATTGTGGCTGGTAATAAAACAGTGATCCAAAATATTATCCAACAAGCCGTTAAAAAGCTAACCACTTCACCCTATAAATTTTTAGCGTCTTATGATATTTCGGATAAAGATATTTTTTATGGACGTTCCACGGTCATTGAAGACTTAGCCGGTAAAGTGCCACGCTATAAAACATTGATTATCAACGGTGCGTCTGGTTCCGGTAAAAGTTCCATGATCAATGCCGGTTTAATTCCCCGTTTAGCGGAGAATGGTTACACCTACGTGTCTTTTCGGGAATATTCAGAACCACTGCAACAATTGCGTGATTATTTATCACAGCAACAATTAGTTCCACTTGAAAACGAAATTTCCCAAGACACCCCTTTACTGCAATTACTCAAATTATTCAGGGAAAATCAAGACACGCACCTGGTGGTTATTTTTGATCAATTTGAACGTTTTTTGGTCAACGTCGCCCCGGAACCCCGCCGTTCCTTTATCAAAGCTTTGAAGCACTGTATGGAAAGTGATTTAAGTGCCCAGGAAATGAACTTTTTATTTGTATTGCGGCAAGACTTTTTTGGGCAAATGGTAGCAGAAATTGAAACGGTGATTCCCACTTTTTTCAATGAATCCGCCCGTATCAACTTGCAGCCCTTAAGTCAAGCGGAGGCTCGTGAAGCTATCATCCAACCCTTGGAAAAACTGGATGTCAAAATTCTGTATGACGAAGAGTTCGTGGATGAGGTATTATTGACAGGTTTAATGGCTCAGTCTGCGGAACACATTGGCATTAATCCACCCCATTTGCAAATTGTGTGTAATCAATTGTATAAGGCAGCTTCACAGCGTTTTGGGCAAAGAAAGTCGGTTATCATCAACGCCAAACTCTATAAGGAATTAGGGGGTGTACAAACGATTTTGCAAACTTACTTGGATAGAACGATTGAAGATATTGCCCACGATCCGGCAAAAACGGCTATTGTGCGTTCTATGTTAAAGGTGATGATAGAAACAGTGGGAACTCGTAAATTTGTCTCTTTGGAAGACTTGCACCGTGCTTTGCCGGATGTAGTTGAGATGGAGATGATTGAGTTTCTTGATAAGTTACGGGAGCGGCGCGTCATAGAATTGCGTCAACCTCGTTATTCATTATCGCATGAATTTATGGTTGAAAAGGTGCGTAGTTGGTTTGATGAACGTGAGATGGCTCAGCAACAAGCTCGGGAAACTTTAGAACGGGGTATTGCTGAATGGCAAGCTTCTGAGGCATTGTTGAATGAAAAACAAGTCAACAATATTCGCAAATGCTTATCGGATTTCAATGAAGATGAGCAGCGATTATTGGTTGCCAGTGAAAAGGATTATACTGAGAGAAAACGTCAGGAAAAGGAGCAGCAACGCCAATTAGCGGCTTCAAAATTTGCGCGTAAAAGGGCAATTGCCATTGGAATGGCTGTCGCGCTCGTTTTAACGGTTATTTCGCTGTCTTTCAGTATTGATGCCAATAAACAACGCCAAGAAGCTGAAACGGCTAAAGTAAAGGCTGAAAAGTCTCAAGCGAAGGCTGAAGAACAAGCAAAAATAGCATTAATTGAGAAACTATGGGCACAAACTATCGTTGCCACACAGCTTCCTAGTGCTAGTAATGGTTCTTATGAACATGCCCTATTATTAGCAGCACAAGCTTTTAAGGAAAAAGATAGCATAGTCAGTCGTGGTAATTTACTGCGGGTATTACAAGCAAAAAAACAGCGAAAAGTGTTTTTATATGGCCATTCTGATTACGTTAATAGCGTCGCTTTCAGTCCAGATGGTCGCATCCTTGCTTCTGCTAGTGGTGATCACACCATTAGATTGTGGGATGTATTGCTGCAAAAACCGCTCGGCGAACCTTTAACCGGCCATTCTGATTACGTTAAGAGCGTCGCTTTCAGTCCAGATGGTAATACTCTCGCTTCGGCTAGTTATGATAACACCGTTAGATTATGGGACGTATTGCTGCAAAAACAGATCGGTAAACCTTTAAAGGGCCATTTTGATGTTGTTAATAGCGTCGCCTTCAGTCCAGAAGGCAACACCCTCGCTTCGGCTAGTTATGATAGAACCGTTATATTGTGGGACGTTTCACTGCAAAAACCGCTCGGCAAACCTTTAACAGGCCATTTAGAGTCTATTAGAAGTGTCACTTTTAGTCCAGATGGCAACACCCTCGCTTCGGCTAGTTTTGATAAAACCATTATATTATGGGACGTTCAGCTAAGAAAACCGCTCGGTGAACCTTTAATCGGCCATTCTTCTTTTGTTTCTAGCGTCGCTTTCAGTCCCGATGGTAAGAGCCTCGCTTCGGCTAGTTATGATGAAACCGTTAGATTGTGGGACGTTCAGCTAAGAAAACCGCTCGGCGAACCTTTAACAGACCATTTGGACTCTGTTAGGAGCGTCGTTTTCAGTCCCGATGGTAAGACCCTCGCTTCGGCTAGTAAAGATAAAACCGTTAGATTGTGGGACGTTCAGCTAAGAAAACCGCTAGGAGAACCTTTAACCGGCCATTTTTCTGATGTGAGTCATGTCGCTTTCAGTCCCGATGGCAATACCCTCGCTTCGGCTAGTGAGGATAAAACCGTTAGATTGTGGGACGTGAAGCCGAAAACACCGCTCAGCGAATCTTTAACCGGCCATTCTAAGTGGATTGAAAGCGTCGCTTTTAATCCAGATGGCAACATCCTTGCTTCGGGGAGTAGAGATAGAACTGTTAGATTGTGGGACGTTTCATTACAAAAACCGCTCGGTGAAGCTTTAATCGGCCATTCTAACTGGGTTAAAAGCGTCGCTTTCAGTCCCGATGGCAACACCCTCGCTTCGGCTAGTAAAGATAAAACGGTTAGATTATGGGACGTTCAGCAGGGAAAACCGCTTGGGGAACCTTTAATAGGCCATTTGGATATTGTTTTTAGCATCGCTTTCAGCCCCGATGGCAACACCCTCGCTTCGGCTAGTAAAGATAAAACGGTTAGATTGTGGGACGTTCAGCAGGGAAAACCGCTTGGGGAACCTTTAACAGGCCATTTTGAGTCTGTTAGGAGTGTCACTTTCAGTCCTGATGGCAACACCCTAGTTTCGGGAAGTGAAGATAACACCGTTATGTTGTGGGATGTTTCACGACGAAAACCGCTCGGCAAACCTTTAACGGGCCATTTTTCTTATGTTTATAGCGTCGCTTTCAGTCCCGATGGCAACATCCTTGCTTCGGCTAGTGATGATAACACCGTTAGATTGTGGGATATTTCGCGAAGAAAACCTCTCGGCGAACCTTTAACCGGCCATTCTTTTCGTGTTTATAGCGTTGTTTTCAGTCCCGATGGTAACATCCTTGCTTCGGCGAGTGGTGATGAAACCGTTAGATTGTGGGACGTTTCACTACGAAAACCGCTCGGCGAACCTTTAACCGACCATTCTGACTGGGTTAGAAGCGTCGCTTTCAGTCCCGATGGCAACACCCTCGCTTCGGCTAGTGATGATTACACCATTAGATTGTGGGACGTTAATCCAGAATCATGGCTAAAACAGGCATGTTCAATTGCTAACCGCAATCTCAGTCAAAAAGAATGGCGTGAATATATGGGAGAACAACGCCCTTTTGAAAAAACCTGTCCTGATTTGCCTCAAGACACATTAGGTGCGATTGAATTGATTCAGGAAGCTTTAGAATTACGTCAAGCAGGAAAAGAAAAACAAGCCAGAACCAAATTTGCCCAAGCGAAAGAATTAGATGCTAATATTGGTTTCTGAGTACATGCCTGAATCAGAAACTTCATTCCGTGTGAAACGAGCTCATTTACAGAATTTTAGAATTTTTGTGATGGTGAAGATGACATTGAACATAACGTAGGGTGGATAAAGCGATAACGTATCCACCTGACTTCGCGGCATTCCTAAAAATTATTTCAGTTTTGGGATTATTACGGCTATTTCCTGATGGACAGTATCTG
>QNES01000140.1 GCA_003645255.1 Gammaproteobacteria bacterium | reverse complement strand
ATTTGGTAAATATACTAAAGAATCTTTATTATTTCTAAAAGATAAGAGAAATTTACAAGCTGAAGATGCACCAAACGAAGAAAATCTACAAAGATTGTTTGATACCTTAAATTGGATATTTGCTGAAGCAAGCAAGGTTGTTATTGAGAGATAGCTCGTCAGTTGGACTAAACTTGTGAAATCCAACAAGTTTAAAGGTAAGTATTCAGTGCAACCACAAGAGTGTGCAGCCTACATAAAAATATTTTCGTCACTCGACAAATGAATTTCAACAACTCACCACGAATTGCCCTTTCGGTGTAAACGTGATCGTACCAACCTGACAGGTCTTCAATACCTGTCATGGACCGACTCTATGCACATATAATCCGCCTTAGAATAAATTCTAAAGCAAGCGTTAGGTGGGTTCCACACACCCTTTCCAAATAGATAATCAATTCGAGTCCAATGAACCTATTTCACTATGCGATGAATTAGATGATTTAGGCATCTGATGATGAGGAGCAAACAAAATCATTAAACCAAATAAAATCACTATCACTCCAGCAATTCTACGTACTATAAGTCGGTGAGCAAAGCGCGTTAGCCATTGCGCCGTTGCCCCCATTGTGAGTAACATAGGTAAAGTTCCTAAGCCAAAAGCTAACATGAGTAAGCCACCATGCCATGCACTATTTGATGCGAGTGCAAAAAATAGAATAGCATAGACTAATCCACAGGGCAACCAGCCCCATACTAAACCCAATCCAAGTGCTTGTAATGGATGTTTGACAGGCAGAAAACGCCGCCCCAATGGTTCAATTTTGCGCCAAAGATAACTACCCCCTTTTTCCAAAATAGTTAGAGCTTGCCACCATGCGCCTATATATAATCCCAAGGCAATCATAAATAAAGCGGATACCCACATAGCAACCAGGCGAGGGTTATCTAATGGTAACCATTGGGAAAATTGTTCTCCTAAAAAACCTAATAATACGCCGGCAATGATATAACTACTGATACGCCCTATATTATAAGTTAATAAATAGGGGCTTAAACGTAAATAAGATTGACGCACCTGATCAGGTAAGCCCATCGTCAACATACCGACAATGCCACCACACATACCGACGCAGTGTATAGAACCGACTAATCCGGCGATAAAGGCTGATAATAAAGTTAATTCAGTTGTCATTTTTCGTTTTTTAGTTTAGTTTTTTTAATGTGAAGATATCAGATTTTTGAAAAAATCGGATCTCTGAAGGCATTAATGGATACACAAAAAAAAACCTCAAAAGTTTTAAAAACTTATGAGGTTTAACAAATTCAAGAAATCCGATTTTTGAAAAAATCGGATTTCTTCTTCTAAAAAATGATTGTATCTACTTAATTATTTCACAGCAACTGTATTATCGTTCTGAGACGATATACTATAAATATAACTGGCTAACAAATGCACTTTGTCGCTACCTAAAAATTCACCGTGCGCTGGCATTTTGCCCTGACGACCATTACTGACGGTTTCTGTGATTTGTTCTACTGAACCACCATAGAGCCAAATGTTATCAGTCAAGTTAGGTGCCCCTAAAGCTTGCATACCTTTACCATCCATACCATGACAGGCAAAGCAAATTTTCTTAAAGACTTTTTCACCTGAAACAACTTTGGTTTGATCATGTTGAGCCCCACTCAGACTAAGCACATATTGTACGACGCTGGTTATTTCTGCATCTTCTTTCAAGTTATTTTGCAAAGCAGTTGGCATCATCCCGTTACGTCCATTCTTAATAGTGCCTTCGATAGCTTCAGGATTACTCCCATAAAGCCAATCATCATCACGCAAGTTAGGAAAGCCAGGAATACCACGCGCATCTGAACCATGACAGATAGTACAGTAAGTCATATATAAACGATGACCGAGTTGAACCGCTTCTGGATCCTTTGCTAATGCCTCAATGGAATCTTTAGCATACTTGGCATAAATCGGACCATAGCGCGTTTCGGCAGCTTCCATTTCTAATTTATACTCCTTCAATTCAGTCCAGCCCAAAATGCCAGCAAAAGAACCTAATCCTGGATAAAGTATCAAGTAAACGATACTGAATACCAAGGTGAGATAGAACATATTCAACCACCACCGAGGTAAGGGGTTGTTATACTCTTCCAGGGTTTCATCCCAAACATGCCCCATGGTTTCAACTTTTTCGTCTTTAGGACGATCACCCCCTAACCAAAGAATCAGGGCAAAACAGCCTAGAATACCGCCCACTGTTAGGATAATAATATGCCATTCCCAATATAGGCTCGTAAAAACGCCACTGTCAAACATGATGTTTCTCCTTAACCGTTGTTTCAATTGAATCATCGTCATCAAGTGGTAGGCGAGCCGCTTCGTCAAACTCCGGTTTGCGTTTGCGGCTATATGCCCACACCACAATCGTTAAAAAGATGACCATGACTACAATAGTCCAGACGGACTGAAAAATTGCCACGATCTCCAAAATTTCACCTCACTGTTTTAATCGTTGTACCTAAGTCTTGCAGATAAGCGATAAGGGCATCCATCTCCGTTTTGCCATCTACCACTTTAGGTGCATTGGCAATTTCTTCCACGGTGTAAGGATGATCAAACCAATCTTTTAACACCTGCATTTTGTGTTGAACGTCCTTCCCATCAATGAAGTTATCTTCCAAAGAAGGATAGCCAGGCATTACCGATTCTGGCACCACATCGCGTGGGTTAATTAAATGAGCATAGTGCCACTCGTCACTATAACGTCCACCAACACGGTGCAGATCCGGACCCGTTCGTTTAGAACCCCATTGGAAAGGGCGATCATAAACAAATTCCCCAGCAACGGAGTAATGCCCATAGCGTTCCGTTTCAGCCCGAAAAGGACGAATCATTTGGGAATGACACACCATACAAGATTCACGAATATAAATATCGCGCCCTGCCAATTGCAATGCGGGATAAGGTTTTAAACCTTCGACCGGTTCCGTCATTGAGTTCATAAAAAACAGGGGAACGATTTGTACTAACCCCCCAATACTCACCACAATGACGATAAGTATAATCATCAAGCCTATATTTTTTTCAACTTTTTCATGTGCTGCTGCCATGATTATCTCCTTAGTGTGCTAAAGCCGGGGCTACAACGGCATCATTGACTTTGGTGACTTCAGAACTCGTTACCGTTTTGAAAATATTGTAAGCCATAATTAGCATACCAGCTAGGAAAAATACGCCACCTAACCAACGAGTTAAATAATAAGGATGCATGGCTTGCACCGATTCTACAAAGCTATAAGTCAAGGTACCATCAGCATTGACTGCACGCCACATCAGCCCTTGCATGATGCCTGAAACCCACATTGCGGTAATATACAGTACTACACCTATCGTTGCTGTCCAGAAATGTATTTCCACTAACTTCAAGCTATACAGTGTACGTCCAAATAAACGCGGAATCAGATAGTACAAACTACCCATCGAAATCATAGCCACCCAGCCAAGGGCACCCGAATGCACATGTCCAATCGTCCAATCGGTATAATGTGATAGGGCATTGACGGTTTTAATCGCCATCATCGGTCCTTCAAACGTGGACATACCGTAGAAAGAAACAGACACGATCATGAAACGCAAAATGGGATCACTACGCAGTTTTTCCCATGCACCCGATAAAGTCATAATCCCATTAATCATTCCGCCCCAAGACGGTGCCAATAAAATCAAGGACATGACCATCCCTAAAGACTGAGTCCAATCCGGTAAGGCAGTATAATGCAAATGATGGGGACCAGCCCAAATATAGGTAAAAATCAAGGCCCAAAAATGGACAATTGACAACCGATAGGAATATACCGGCCGCTGTGCTTGTTTAGGCACAAAATAGTACATCATGCCCAAAAAGCCGGCGGTTAGGAAAAACCCAACAGCATTGTGACCATACCACCATTGCACCATTGCATCCTGTACGCCAGCGTAAGCCGAATAGGATTTCCACCAGGAGACAGGCACTGCCATATTATTGAAAATATGCAGCATCGCAATCGTGATGATAAAAGCACCATAAAACCAATTAGCCACATAAATATGGGAAACTTTACGTTTCACGATAGTACCAAAGAATACAATCGCATACGCTACCCAAACAAAAGTAATGAGGATATCAATTGGCCATTCTAATTCAGCATATTCCTTGGTCGTTGTCAAACCCAACGGCAAAGTAATAGCCGCCAAAACAATGACTGTTTGCCAGCCCCAAAACGTAAAACTAGCCAGTTTGTCAGAAATTAATCGCACATGACAAGTGCGTTGCACGACATAATAAGAGGTTCCTATTAAAGCCGAGCCACCAAAGGCAAAAATCACGGTGTTAGTATGTAAAGGTCTCAAACGACCAAACGTAAAATAAGGCACATCAAAGATGTTATTTAGCCAGGGCCATGTCAACTCAGCAGCAATATATACCCCCACTGCCATGCCAATCACTCCCCAAATAATTGCCATAATGGAAAATTGCCTAATAACCTTATAATTATAAGTCTGACCCGCTATAACATTTGCGGTTTCTACCATAGTTTTCGTTCTCCGAATTTAAAGAGTATTTAAGAACATGAGTATATTACCAAATTTTAAAATCATAAGTCAAATTATTTGCTATTTTCATTTAAAAAAATCATTTCAATTATCCTTTGAAGAAGGCAAATTATCATTATCCATTAAAATTTCATGTGCAGGACCTTCTAAATCATCAAATTGCCCTGCATTGATAGCCCATAAAAAAGCCCAAATAATCAATCCTATCAATATTAATGATATTGGGATTAACAAAAATAATATTTCCATAAATACCCCTATTTTTAAAGTGATTATTCAATACTACAAATCAAACAAAAAATCGCCAAAATAATTTAAATTTCATTATGATTTCTCAAACCTAACAGGTTTTTAAAGCCTATCAGGTTTAGTTTCTTAAACACCGCTAAACATAAATAGCAATCCAACTAGCCCTGTCAAAGTAACGAAAGTCATATTAAAAAAAATAATCTAAAAACATGGCAGGTTTTTTAAACCTGCCAGGTTTGATAGCTTTGACTTTTCTGAAAGTCTATAATCATTATTCATTATTCTTCACGCCGACATTCCCCATCTATGGTTACTTTCGTTCGCGGTTTTGAGCTAGAGCTAGAATACGCATCAGACTGTTTCATTTGAATACGTTGACTCAACCAATGAATTAACTGTTTACGGACGGCAGGCATTAAACAGCTAAATCCCACCACGTCGGTAAAAAAGCCGGGTGTTAATAACAAAGCACCACCCAGTAAGATAAAAATACCTTCTAATAAAACAAAGGTAGGCAACTGTCCCTGCTGTAAGGTATCTTGTACCTTTTGTAAAGTAGCCAAACCTTGAGCGCGTAATAGATAAGTGCCTAAAACAGCCGTGAAAATCACGAGCAAAATGGTGGGCAAAACCCCAAGAAAGCTACCGACGCTAATTAATAGGTAAATTTCAAAAATGGGGATCAGAATAAATAAAAGTAATAAACTTTGAAAAGGAGTCATTATTTTGTTATCAGTTATCAGTTATCAGTTATCAGTTATCAGTTATCAGTTTGCCCTAATGGCATTGTAATCTATCTTACATCACTATGATAATGAATGTTTATAATATCGGATCCAGGCAATTGCTATTCGTTAGTGGCGAAGTTTTCATAATAAGTTATACTATAGCTTTTCAGATAAATATTTTCACAAATTATAGCCATTTGCAGTATATACTTGTATAGAATAACAAAACATTTAAAACTATTTATAATTCGTAAATATGGTGAAGATGGAAATAAAACAACAATTAGGTACTACCCCGTTATTTTATTCACAATTACTTGAGCAATGTAAAATAGCTGCACCGAGTGGACACGGTGTGTCATTTGTTCAAAAAAAGGTTAAGGGACGTGTTTATTCGTACCTTCAATCAAGGCTCGGTAATCAGCAAACACAGCATTATGTTGGTGCCACTTCTCCTGAAACCCAAAAAGGAATTGAACTGGAAAAGCAGCTATGGAAAAATGCTGAACCTGACATCGAAAAACGTCAGAAATTAGTCGCTCTGCTTCAAGCCGGTGGGGCTTTTGTCGTGAATCGCAATGAAGCTCGCGTGTTTGAACTTTTGGAAAGATGGGGTGGATTTCTTGTTGGCGGCGTTTTAGTCGGCTCTTATGCCTTTAATCTTTACCAAAATGTCTTGGGAATTCATTGGCAAACCCAAACAGATTCCCAGATTAAGGTCATAGATAATAGTTGTTTAATCAAAATTGGATTTTATAATCAGGATGTCAATTTGAAAGAAGCACTCTTGAAGAGTGGAATGGGAATGTTTAAAATTTCCGCCCTCAAGCGGAAAGAATCTCTGACGACTTTTTTTATGCGTGGGCAAGAATTGAAAGTTAATATCTTGACACCGAAATTTAGTGAACCCCCTGATAAACCGATCTTTTTAAAATCCCTGAATGTTTCAGCTACCCCCGTGCCTTTTTTAGAGTTTTTACTTGAAGAAGTCCAACCGGCTGTCGTTGTGACTAATACGGGTACTTTGGTTAATATTCCTGTACCAGCACGTTATGCCTTGTATAAATTAGTTCTTTCTCAATCTCGGGAACCGGGGGAAGAATTCAAGTCAAAAACAGATATTGCAGAAGCTGAACAATTGTTATCTGTTTTGATAGAAAAAAGGCAGGGCGATATTCAGTTAGCTCTTGAAGCCGCTAAATCTCGTACTGCTCAATTTTATGAACTATTAGTTAAAGGAATATCGCTACTCCCGCTCAACTTACAAGAAAGGTTGAATAATTGTTAATGCTTATAAGTTAAGAGCAATCCCTTGTGGTTGCCCTGAGTAGTTGAACGTGCTAGAAATACTATTTTTTTTATTAACCATTAAAAAGCATTATGCCAGGAAATACTATCGGAAAAATTTTTACCGTCACGACTTTTGGAGAAAGTCATGGTCCTGCTATCGGTGGTATTGTCGATGGTTGTCCACCTGGTTTGGAATTGGCAGAAAACGATCTACAAGTTGATTTAGATCGGCGCAAGCCAGGCACTTCTCGACACACTACCCAACGTCAAGAAGCAGATATAGTTCAAATTCTATCAGGTGTTTTTGAAGGAAAAACCACCGGTTGCCCAATTGGGCTATTAATCAAAAATACCGATCTGCGTTCTAAAGATTATGGCGACATTAAAGATAAATTTCGCCCAGGTCATGCCGATTATACTTATCAACAAAAATATGGTATTCGGGATTACCGGGGAGGCGGACGATCATCGGCGCGTGAAACCGCTATTCGTGTTGCTGCAGCTGCCATTGCCCAAAAATATCTTAAAATTCGCTATGATATGCAAATACGGGGATATTTAGCCCAATTGGGTCCTTTAAAATACGCCCCTGAAAATTTCGATTGGGCGCAAGTCAACCGTAACCCATTTTTTTCTCCTGATGTAGCGCATGTTGCTGAATTGGAAGCTTACATGGATACTTTACGCAAAGAGGGCAATTCTATTGGGGCGCGGGTGACTGTTATAGCCAGTGGTGTACCGGTTGGTTTAGGTGAGCCGGTGTTTGATAGATTAGATGCGGACTTAGCGCACGCGCTTATGAGCATTAATGCCGTTAAAGCAGTAGAAATCGGTGATGGCGTTGAATGTGTCAGGCAAAAGGGGACAGAGCATCGAGATGAAATGGCACCCACCGGTTTTTTGAGTAATCATGCAGGGGGTATTTTAGGCGGGATTTCGACAGGGCAAGACATTATTGCCACGCTCACATTGAAACCCACTTCGAGTTTACGGATACCAGGGAAGACAGTTGATATTCATGGACAAGCTACCGAGGTAGTGACAACGGGTCGTCATGATCCCTGTGTGGGGATTCGCGCTACCCCAATAGCAGAAGCGATGTTTGCTTTAGTTATAATGGACCATCTATTGCGTCATCGCGCTCAGAATTTATGAGTTTTAGACCTGATAGGTTTAAAAAAACCTGTCAGGTCTGTCATTTTCAAATCTAAATGGAATCAGATGAAAACCATTCCCTATTATTGGCGTTTATCCGCCTTTTATTTTTTCTACTTTGGCAGCCTGGGCGCATTCATGCCCTATTGGGCTTTATACTTACATACACTCGGTTTTAATGCCCAAGCTATTGGCGAATTAGTCGCAATTATCCTAGCAACTAAAATCATTGCGCCGAATATTTGGGGGTGGATCGCTGATCATACCGGGCGACATATTGCTTTGGTGCGCTTCAGTTCTTTATTAGCCGTTTTATGTTTTATGGGAGTATTAATAGGAAATAGCTACCTTTGGCTGGCATTCATTATGGTTCTATTTAGTTTCTTTAAAAATGCCGCCCTTCCCCAATTTGAAGCGGTTACACTCGCCCTGTTAGGAACACAAGCTCATCGTTATAGCCATATTCGTTTATGGGGTTCCATCGGATTTATTATCACCGTCATATTTTTCGGTTGGTTATTTCAATATGTCAGTGTGACTTTATTACCTATCTTATTAATTAGCCTCTATACCTGTGTCTGGCTCACCAGCTTATTAGTTCCTGAAAGCGTCACAACACACCACTCAACTTCCTCCCAATCTTTTTATCAACTCCTTAAACATCCTGCTATTATCGCCTTGTTTTTTATCTGTTTCTTAATGCAAGTTAGTCATGGTCCTTATTACACCTTTTACTCTATTTATCTGGAACAACAGGGCTATACTCATTATTTAATTGGACAACTATGGGCATTAGGTGTAATAGCCGAAGTCGGCACATTTTTAGTCATGCACCGTTTACTAACACGCTTCCACCTTAATCACTTACTAATGATTAGTGTCGGTTTAACCGGCATTCGTTGGCTCCTCATAGGCTACTACGTCGAATCATTGACTATATTACTCTTTGCACAACTCTTACACGCCGCCAGTTTTGGCATGTATCATGGCGTGGTGATGCAATTGATTCGCCAAACCTTTGCTGACTGCCACCAAGGTAAGGCACAAGCATTATACAGCAGTTTAAGTTTTGGTGCTGGCGGTGCAGTAGGTAGTTTAATCAGTGGTTATACTTGGGAAAATGCGGGTAGCCAAATCAGTTACTTATGGGCGGCTTTGATTTGCTTAGTGGCAGTGTGGATTAGTTGGCAATATAAAAATATATAGATGTTCAGAAAAATAAATTCACAATGAGGGCGATAACAAAAGTCCGCCCCTGATGGTCTTTCTGATGGCGTTTATTTCTAGTTCGTAGGGTGGGCAAGTGTTTTTTTGCCCACCATCGTAGGCATGATATATGATAAATATTGTGGTATTTTAACATGTTGGTGGGCAACAAAAATACGTTGCCCACCCTACCCGGCTGCCATCTTTAATGAAAGAGAAGTAAACGTAGGGTGCGTCCCACGCACCTTTTACATAAGGTGTGTGGATTGATGGTGCTAAGGTAAGCACCCTACGCTCGCTTGGTTTCTTCCGTACAAGGGCAAAAGCGGCTCATTCCTTCTTTAATTTGGAATTAATAATTACCAAGAAATTTTTTCAAAAAGGGTTTGATCATTTTTGAAAAACGTGGTAATATTGGCACCCTGTTAAAAATCATTTATGACGATTAATGATTGACTGAATAACTGATAATTGATTAGAAATACCATTTTTTGAAAAAATGCTATTTCTTTTATTCACCTGCGTTTTTCAAAAAAACTTTGGATCAACATTATGGGTGCTGATATAACCTGTTTGGTTATTTACTTCGGTAACGAAGTTTCAGTCGGAAAAATGGGTAATTTTTTATTTAATTTGCGAACGTAGGTGGATATTAGCTATCACTCCATATTTTTTCAAATGGTGGGTTTCGCTACAGCGAAACACACCCTACGCTTGCTTTTTCTTATTTTCTTAGGATGAATGTATGGTAAAAAGAATTGCAATGTTTAATCACAAAGGTGGTGTAAGCAAAACAACAACCACTTTTCATCTCGCCTGGAAGTTAGCTGAAAAAGGTAAGCGGGTTGTGATGGTTGATGCTGATCCACAGTGTAATTTGACTGGAATTATTATTGATCAAGATAAACTTGAATCACTTTACAAAAATAAGCAAAATAATATCAAAGATAATTTAACCCCAGCTTTTAAAGCACAACCAAGATTAATCAAACCGGTTGAATGTATTGAGGTTAAAGGAGTTGATGGATTATTTTTATTACCCGGTCATATAGGACTTGCTGAATATGAAGTGACATTAGGTATAGCACAACAACTATCCAGTTCTATTTTTACACTACAAAATATACCCGGTTCATTTTCCTATCTGCTGGAAAAGACTGCTGACAAATACAATGCAGATTACATTATCATTGATATGAATCCAGGCTTAGGCTCTATCAATCAAAATTTATTAATGACCAGTAATTACTTCATTATCCCAATTGCGCCTGATTATTTTTCTATTATGGCACTAAAATCTCTTATTTCTATTTTGCCTCAGTGGTATAAATGGTCACAAAAAGCCGGGGCAATGAAGACGCTTACTGAAGATGCAGAATACCCATTTCCTGATGATTTATACCCTAAACTATTAGGTATTGTTATTCAACGTTATACAATGTATAAAGGTAACCCCGCACGCAATTTTCAGAAATGGATTGATGATATTTATGATGTAGTGGAAAAACAGTTCATTCCTAAATTACAAGAAATAGAAATGACTTTTTCAAGTCAAACATATAAGTCTATTGATAATGAAAAGCCTTATTGTTTAAGTGAAATATCAGATTTTTCGACATTAGCGGCTGTTTCTCAAAGAGAAAAAACGCCTGTTTTTGCATTAACAGATAAACAACTCAAGGAGGCGAAGCAAACAGGTATTGTTGGAGAAAGACAACAAAAACGCCTTGTTAAGTTTAAAGAGATATTTTCTAAATTTGCTGAACGTGTAATAAAGTTAACTAATGATGAAAGCAGCAATTGAGCAATTTCGAGAAAATATTCAACGTGTCAAAAATTTAGAAGCATCACACGCTTATTTAGAGGTTAATACTGAACTGGATATGTCTGATATTTTGAGGGCAGAAGTTGTCCTCATAGTGAGTGCTTTGGATACTTTCATTCATGATATTGTACGATTAGGTATGTTGAAAATACTGAAAGGTGAGCGGAAACAAACACCAAAATACCAAAATTTTTCAGTCAAAATGAAAATCATCAATTTTGATGAAAAATATAGTTGGTTTGAAGAAGAAATTCGTAGGAGACATAGCCAATTAAGCTTTCAACAAGCTAAAGATATAAGAGAAGCTATCGATCATGTTTCAAAAAAAGATATCTTGGAATTAGTTGCTAATAAAATTGAAAAAAACAAAGATGAGATTATTAAGTCTTTGAATTTGATTATTAAACGACGTAATCAAATTGCACATGAATCAGATATTGATCCAACAACTAAATATCCTAACACTAGATATCCTATTGATGAACAGCAAACAAAAGAAATAATAACATTTATAGAAGAAATTGTGGAAACTATCTATATTGTTATTGAGGAAAACGATAAATAAATAATTTCATCATGGCAACAAACGTAGGGGAACGAGAATTAAGTTAAGGAATATTTATTGGAATCCAAACCTTCAAATTTGAATTATTCGGCTTAAATATCAAACACTTCCAAATTTAAAGGTTTGGACTCCAAGGTGTGACGATCTTCTCGTTTCCCGACGCTTGCTAACTGAATAAAATAATTGGGATCAAAGTAAAATTAATAGGTGAAAATATACATGATAAAATTATTATAGATATAAATGTAATAGTTACCTAACCAATAGTATTTAATAGTATTGTATGGAACTAACAGGCGGCTAATAATTAGCAGAAGTTAGATAGGTTATAACACCTTTAAATGTTCAATCCAGTTTGAAGCTCTGTTGT
>QNES01000139.1 GCA_003645255.1 Gammaproteobacteria bacterium | reverse complement strand
ATTCATCATATTCTCCGCGGCAATCACTACCACAATCAATGCCAAGAGGCGCACTGGTGACAATGCCATCACCCGTTTTAGTGATAGTTAGTATTTTATAGCAATCTGGATATGATTCATATCCTACAGAATCAACTGGTTCAGAACCAAATCCAGGGGGAGGGGGTAGTTCAAGTCCATACGATGGATAATTAATATCAGGTACTTTGCAAAGCTGATTACCAGAAATATAAAGTGTCTGCAAATTAGGCAAGGATGCACTAAAATCGGGAATCGGACCTTCGAGTTGATTATCATCAAGATCAAGGTACTCCAGCTTTGGTAAGGCATTAAAGTTAGGAATTTCACCTTTTAAGTTATTATTCCAAAGAACAAGCTGTTCTAAAGAAGGCAAATTGAAATTGGGAATTGAGCCTGTTAATTGATTATAACGGAGATCAAGCACCGACAAAAAAGACAAAGAAAAATCGGGAATCGTGTTTGTTAATTGATTATAAGAGAGATCAAGCACCTGCAAATAAGGCAAGCCACTGGAATCAAGAAACAGCTCAGGCTCAGGTGGTTGATCATCATCCCCAGGAGGGGGAGGAGGCAAGGTACTGGAATCGGGAAACGAGCTGGGTGGTTGATCATCATCCCCAGGGGGAGGAGGGGAAGGAGGCAAGCCACTGGAATCAAGAAACAGCTCAGATGGTTGATCAAAATCAGGAAGAGTGGGAGGGGGAGGAGGCAAGAAATCAGAAGGAGTTGAGGCACTGAAATTTGGAATCGTGCCAGTAAGTTGATTGGATTGAAGTTCAATCTTAATGACATTTTGAAAATTATTCATGCCACTACTATATTCACAAGTAATTCCATACCAACTACAAGGTGTATCAGTAACATTCCACCCCTCATTGTTGGTCCAATTAGCACCATCCGTGCTGTTATAAAGTTCCAGCAACGAGAAACACTCATTGGTAGGAATTTGAGTCACGACACAATCCGTAGCGGCTTGCGCGACAGATACTGCTCCTAAATTTAAGATGAGCACAACAACTGATAAACCTATACAACGTCTGAAGACGTTGGTTCGTTGCGATACCCTTTTTGAAGAAATAGGTATTTTCATAAAAAGCCTCTACCAAAATAACAAAAAACAGCAAGCGTAGGGTGGATAGGAGCTTCGCTGCAACTCACCATTTCTCTGACCAGAGGTTCGTTTCACTCTATCCACCCAACGCTGACTAATGGACCGGGACCATAGATACAAAAAAAATTATCAGTGGCTCCAGTTAATCATTAATCGCCAAAAATGGGATTCATGATTTGGGCTACGAATATTACCACATCTTGAAAAAAATGTCAAGCATTTTTTGAAAAAATTTTCTAGGTCAAAAGAAATATTTCTTCAAATTCTACAATTTTAAAGGTTTCAGCCAATATAAAATATTTTTGAACTGTTCGTATTTTCAATTGGGAATTAACTTGCACTTTAAATTTATTCGCTATGACCATCAGACTGCTCATCCTTAGATAAATCACTTAAACAAATAACGGATATTTCTGATACTTGCTTCCACTGGACATCATTTGTCTGCGCTTGCACCTTGGACAATAGCAGTCGCCAGAATGAGAGCATCTGGAGTGCGTAATGTTACATCACGATTCACTGAATACAATGTCATATTTGGAAAGCCATGCTGAAAATTCTATCATTCTGGAAATTCTGATTCAGACAGCACAGATAATTTAGCTATAGAAATTAACGATTTCCTTAATCAAAGCAGGACCCTTATAAATTAGTCCCGTATAAATTTGCACTAAACTCGCTCCTGCTTGACGTTTTTTTAGTGCATCTTTGCTATCCATCACACCACCTGCGGCAATAATCGGTATTTTGCCCTGAAGTTTTGTACTCAATTGTTGTACGATTTCAGTGCTACGTATTGATAAGGGAGCACCGCTCAAGCCGCCCTTTTCATTGGCGTGGGGTAAATTTTCTAGCCCTTTCCTTGAGATTGTAGTATTCGTTGCAATCACGCCATCTATATTATATTTCAACAGTTTATCAGCAATAACAGTTAACTCTTTTTCATCTAAATCCGGTGCAATTTTGATGACGAGCGGCACATATTTATTATGTTGATTTGCCAGTTCTTGTTGAGCTTTTTTTAGTGCATTCAATAGGCATTCTAATTCTTCCCCTTGTTGTAATTGGCGCAGCCCTGGCGTATTGGGTGATGAAATATTCACCACCACATAATCGGCATAAGCATAGACTTTGCGCAAACCTATCAAATAATCTTCCATGGCATTTTCTAAGGGCGTATCGAAATTTTTACCGATATTAATACCCAGTATGCCGCTAAAACGCGCTTTTTGAACATTTTCCAGTAATTTATCAACGCCCTGGTTATTAAAGCCCATACGATTAATTAATGCCTGGGCAGTGGGTAAACGAAATAGACGGGGTTGAGGATTACCTGTTTGGGGGCGCGGTGTCACGGTTCCCACCTCAATAAATCCGAAACCTAAATCTGCGAGGCTATCAATATATTCCGCATTTTTATCCAACCCGGCGGCAAGCCCTACCGGATTAGGAAAATTCAAACCCATAACCGTGCAGGGGCTAGAAGGTATTTTGCCAAACAATAGTTTGGTTAATTTGAGGGGGTGAAAAGTTTTGAGGGTTTTTAAGGTAAGATGAGAAGCTGTCTCGGGTGGTAATGTAAATAATAAAGGGCGAAATAGTGAATAGAGCATAATTATATCAGTTATCAGTTATCAGTTTTCAGAACCTGCCAGAAAGAAATCTTATTTTTTTGAAAAAATCGGATTTCTAAAGATATCAGGTATAATATATCATTTATAACACAGAAATTCACATAACACAGAGGCTTATATGAAATTTACTTTTTCAGGGCTTTCGGAGCCAGAAGTTGAAATGGCTCGTACCCAATATGGCAGCAATGCCATCACTAATGTTGAACGGGAAACCTTTTGGGATAAACTATGGGCTAATTTTAAGGATCCCATTATCATTATTTTGATAGTTGCCCTGGGTATTACGGTCATATTGACGATTTTTGGTTATACCGAATGGTATGAAAGTGTCGGCATTGCAATTGCCGTATTCATAGCAACGTTCGTCGCAACCTGGTCAGAACACAGCAATGAAAACGAATTTCAAAAGTTGCTGGATGAAGCCTCTATGATTCAAGTCAAAGTGTTTAGAAATAATCACTTGACTGAAATCTGTATTAACGATTTGGTGGTTGGTGATCACATTTTATTACAGCCGGGCGATACCATACCGACTGATGGAATTTTAGTCGCCGGTCATTTAGATGTGAATGAAGCCTCTTTGACCGGAGAATCGGAACCTATTCGTAAACAGGCTTTGCCAGAAGAGGTACCTGATAATACGATTAGTGAAGAAAATCAACTCTTTAGAGCAGCCCTCATTGAAGACGGTGAAGCGGTCATGAAAACGACCGTAGTAGGTGATAAAACGTGCTATGGCGAAACAATGAAAGAAATCGTCACCGCTGAAAGCCGCTTATCGCCATTGCAGGAAAAACTCACCGTGTTAGGTAAACACATTAGCACATTTGGCTATATCGGCGCGACTTTCATTTTTTTCGCTTTTATGCTAAACCATATTTTCCTACAAACAGGATTTTCCGCTTATATCGCCCTAGCCCCTGGTGACATTATCGCCCATCTTGTCACCGCCTTGATTTTAGCCATTATTATTATCGTGGTTGCCGTACCTGAAGGTTTACCGATGATGATTGCTATGGTGCTGGCATTGAATATGCGAAAACTGTTATCAGTGAAAGTTTTGGTGCGTAAACTGCTGGGAATAGAAACAGCGGGAAGTTTAACGGTGCTATTTACTGATAAAACCGGTACGCTGACTCAAGGGAAATTGGCGGTGGAAGAATTTTTAAGCGGTGATGCTATCCATCATCATAAGCTTGAAAACTTACCCGAAAAGCTTCGCAATCAACTAGCCTTTGCGGTGCGTAATAATACAGGCGCGATTATTGATACCAGCGATCCTGAAAACCCAAAAATGGTTGGGGCGGATCGAACTGAACAGGCGATGCTGCGCTTTTTGACTCCTTTATTAGCTCAAAAAGCCGATATTAATATTGTCGATATGATTCCTTTCAACAGTAGCCGTAAGTTTTCCGCTATCCAGGTTGATGGTGAAAAAGCCCTCACTTTAGTTAAAGGTGCATCGGAAGTCATTTTAGAAAATTGTACCCATATATTGGATGCTGAAGGTAATAAAATCGAATTGACGGATAAAAATAGCTTAGAAGCTGAAATGACCGGATTATCAAAACGCGCTATGCGTTTATTAGCGGTAGCCGTCACTGAAACGCCTATCAATGCGAACAAAGAATTACCTAACTCATTGACTTTATTAGGTATTTTTGCGATGCGTGATGCTTTACGCGCCACTTCTTATGAATCCGTTAAAACGGCTAAAACGGCAGGTGTTCATGTCGTCATGATTACCGGCGATGCTAAAGAAACGGCGCAAGCTATTGCAACTGATGTCGGCTTATTTTTTGATGAACAAGATACTAAAGTGCTCACTTCAACAGAATTAGCTAAAATGTCTGATGCAGAAGTTAAAGACATGCTCCCCCATCTTTGCGTCATTGCCAGAGCTTTTCCAAGCGACAAAAATCGCCTAGTTAAACTGGCTAAAGAATTAGACTGGGTGGTTGGTATGACTGGCGACGGTGTTAACGATGCCCCAGCGGTCAAAAATGCTGACGTTGGTTTTGCAATGGGTAGCGGCACGGAAATGACGAAAGAGTCTAGTGATATTGTGATTTTAGATGATAACTTTTCTTCACTCACTAAGGCGATGCTATATGGGCGAACTTTAGTTAAATCTATCCGTAAATTCCTGATTTTTCAGTTGACTGTCAACGTATCAGCGATTTTAGTCGCCTTTTTAGGACCATTTTTTGGTTTAGATCTGCCCCTGACGATGACGCAATTATTGTGGATTAACATTATTATGGATACCCTTGCAGGTTTAGCCTTTGCCGGGGAAGCCGCGTTAGAACGCTACATGCTCGAAAAACCCATTCCTAAAGACGAACCCCTTATCAGTCAAGATATGTGGGCTTCTATTTTGCTAAATGGGGGTGTTGCAGCACTTGCCAGTATGATTTTCTTAAATTACGATCCTATCCGCGAATTATTCTCACGCGGTATGGATATTCATAGTCAAGAAGCGGAAGCGGTATTTTTAACCGCCTTTTTTGGCTTTTTTGTTTTTATGCACGCCTTCAATACCTTCAACGCCCGCACCCAAAGCTTAAGTTTGTTTGAACATATTTTGGAGAACAAACTCTTTTTGGCTGTCATTCCCTTAATTTTCATTGTTCAGACTATCTTTATCTCTATTGGTGGCGAGATACTACGTACTGTTCCTTTGCAACCGATGGAATGGTTGTATATGGTTATGTTTGCGATGGTGTTGATTCCGGTTGATTTAATTAGGAAAATGGTACGGAATGCGGTGTTTGGTAATCCTGTACTGAAGTAAGTTAAAATTTCCTGGCTGGTAGCACGGTAGGGTGTATTGCTGCGCGTCATATACCAAAACCAAAAAATAACAATATTATAGCGTATATGGTGCATGACGCTATCGCTTATGCACCCGACGAATTCTGATTTATTAACCAGCGAGCGTAGGGTCACTGCCATTAAGTATCGGGCAACCATTCAGTCTTGCCCCTACGTGAACCGTTCTTGTAGGGGCAATCCCTTGTGGTTGCCCGATACTTAATGGCATTGACCCTACGCTTCTAGCCTGACCCCTTTATTGATTCTTCAATTCCAATTTAACTTTTTGAATTTTGTTTAACCAACGATTAGCTTCTTCTCGTCTTTGAAATACAGAGAAACTTGTATTAAACTCTATATTTTTGTAATATCCTTGATATTCTCTCAGTCTATTTCTTAAATACTCAATATAGTCAGCTTTGGTTCGTGGAACATAACCAAATCCCTCACAGCCACAAGTTTGGAAAATTACACCAATGTGATACATGCCATCTAAAATTTTCCAATTTTTGGTGTCATTTCTTCTAGGTGCTTTAAAGTCCATTCCCACGTTAGCCATTAATCCACAACAATCAGGACATTTGTTAATCGATTCATTATATTCTGAAATAATTTCATCCATTGTAGTGTTATAATGTTTTTCTAACCTATCATGTTCAGATTTCTTTTTACAACCACTAAGAACTATCGTTTTTTTTCCTTGTTGTTCAATATAGTCGTCAAAGGTAACTTTTTTGAACACCTTTCTACATGAAAAACATGCATAAGTTTGCTTGTAATTTACAAATGCATATCTGCACATAATTACCTGCCCTCAATTTGACCTAACACCGTTCTTCAGCGTATATGGTGCATGACGCTATCGCTTATGCACCCTACGAATTCTGATTTATTAACCAGACATATGCGGCTTACGAGTTTATTTCTATTAACTTTTTAACAGACATTATTGTATCAAATTAATTTTACTCTGACCCCAATTATTAATAACACTGAAAGAGTACTTTCTTGTTTTATTTGAGACAAATCATATTCAGAACGCTCTTTCTGTAGAGCAATCCCCTCTTCTTTGGTAAGCATAAGCCCTTGTTCACCACGATATGTCCCGTCAGGCGCACTCAAGAGTGCCTTTTCAAAAAAATCTTCATCTAATTCCTGACAATCTGATAAATCAATGTCTTCATCCGTCATGGCATCAATTCGTTTCCAATCTGTTTTGGGTTCGTCAACCCGTTTCCAATTTTGGTTCATTTCGACTTGAGTCGCCATTTTTTCTAGCCATTGTTGAGAAGCTTTACTTTGAAATAACTCATCCCATTGTGTTTCATCATCAGCAAACAGTTCATAATTGCGAATAGTCGCCATTAATGCATCAGCCAGTATGTTTTGTTCAAACAATATTTAAGCATTTTTAAGTAATTCTTGATATAAGGCTAACACTTCATTTATCTTAACTTCCCAGCCATAGAGATGTTCGGCGCGTTGTCTTCCAACAAGCCCTCGCTGTCGCCAAAGTGCTGGGTGTTGAAAAATATCAGAGAGACAATTGACTAAAGCTGTCGTAACGGCACTCGCACCTCCCTTTGGTGGTATCGCACAACCGACACTATCATCAACGATTTCAGCCGGTCCACCATATTGAATAGTCAATACAGGTCTCGCACAAGCCATTGCTTCCAGTAACACGCCACCACCGGATTCACGTACAGAGGGTAGACATAAGACATGGGCAGCATGTAATTGTTCTACAATTTGTGTGTGTGAAGCGGGACCATACCAATTAATAAGATGGTTAATTTGTAGTTTTTTAGTCTGATTTTCCCATTTTTCCCATAGAGAGCCTTCACCAATGATAGTCAATTTTATCGGCAATTGATCTTTTAAACGAGCAATCGCTTCAAATAACATAGGTAAGCCCTTAAAGGGTTGGAAGCGACCAATAAATATAATATGTAAAGGTTGTGTGCGAGAGGGTGGCAGTGGCCAGGGTGCTGGCGTAAATAATTCCAAGTCAATTCCATTTTCCAACATAAATCGACAGCGTGAATGGTAACGTGTTGGAATACTTTTTCGAGTGGCTTTGGTTGCTGTGAGAATGGCGGATGCGTGCCGAGTCGATCCGACTAGAAAGTCTATTAGATATCCGAAATAACGGATAGGATATAGCCAAGCCGAATTTTCTCTCATAATTTCAGGAAATTCGGGCGGATTTTTTAAGCCGCCATTCCATGGTCCTAATACCACTGGACGTTTCAGCACATGCAAACGGGTTGCCGCTATAGGAGAAACGGGAGTGACTGCATGAATGATGTCCCAAGGTGCATTGCCTGTTTTAAGCTGTGCTTTTAATTGCCTCACTGCTAACCAATCATAAAGATAGAAATCGGGCGACATGAATAACGTTCTGGCATGTTCGCTGACTGGAAAAAGTTTGTTCGCTAAATGATATAAGGGTTTTGCAAACCATTCTGTATCAATAAATATTATCTTGGAATTAGCTAAAGGAGCACCAACTTCTATTAAATCTTCGCGGTTTCTAATATGAGTGATCAAAGTCACTTGTGTCCGTTGCACCAAACGAAAGTACCATTGCCAGCCAATTTTGGAAACTGAACCTTTGTTTGGGGCGCAGTCATATGCAGATAATAATACATGGGGGTGTTTTTTTTTTAACATTGTTCCATTTTGACTAGTGCAGGAAAGCGAAAGTCGGGGCAACCATAAAAGATTGCCCTTACAAGATAGATTGTTCTTGTAGGGGCAATCCCTTGTGGTTGCCCTTTTATAGGGGGGATTTTCGCTTGACTGCCTAGCATAAACGCCGGCAAAAAATATCAGCTAAACTTTCCGTATTCTTTTGTAACTCATAACCTTCTAAGATTCGTTGACGACCGGCTTGACCGATTTGATGACGCAAATCAGGCTTATTGATCAATAAGCTGATGGCATCAGACAATGCCTCAATATCTGAAGCCGCGACCAAAATGCCATTTTTACCACTCGTGATCAATTCTGGAATACCTGTAATATGTGTTGTGATACACGGAATTTCCATCGCCATCGCTTCCATCAAGACAATAGGTAAACCTTCTGCAAAGCTTGCCAAAGCAAATATATCGGCACTTGCATAAAAATCTAAAATATGTTCTTGATTAACTGCACCTTCAAAAATAATATGCTCAGTTAGTTTTCGTTCTTTGACAGTCTCCTCTAATCTTTGTCGATCTGGACCATCACCTACCAATCGCAAGCGTATTTTTGCCGATTGGGCAATAAGACGTGCTACGGCTTCTATTAAAATAAATTGCCCTTTCACGGGGACCAGACGACCTATACATAACACTTCACAAAAATTAGTTTGTTCCCGGTAGGAAGGTGGGGCAAATATTTCGGGATCGACACCTAATCGACTTACTTCTAATTTATCCCAAACAGTGGGCGGTGATAATGCCATTAATTGGCTACGGGCAAAGTGACTAATACAACAAATAAAGCCAGCATCTAAAATTTTTTGGGTTAAATCATTACCTGGCGTATCATAAAACTCATTGGGACCATGTACTGTCATAGAGAATGTAATCGGAAAAGCACGATTAGCAATTAATCCCACCGAAGCGGCTGCCATAGGAATATGTACATGCAAATGCGATAACTTCAGGTGGCGCATCCAATGTCCAATCATCACCGCTTCAACAAAATAGAAAAATCCATAAAGGATTTTCTTTAAATCAAATTTGCCCAGGCTTAACGCAAAAAACAAGCCGCGTATATACCCCAACGGCTGTGTCAGCAGAGTATAAACATGGGCTTTAAGGCTTCCCATTAAACCATGAGATTTGACATAATAAGTGTTTTGTGCTTCTTCACGTTCAATCGTCGTCAATTTGTCAAGGCTACGATCAGGTGTATTAATAGAAGCCACTTTGATATCAAAGCCTTTATGACGCAGAATGCGTATTTCACGCAATATAAAAGTATGAGAAATGGCGGGATATTGGCTTATTAGATAAGCCATACGAATTGTTTTCATTTTTAATGGTTAATGGTTGAAGTAGAAATCCGATTTTTTCCAAAATTCGGATTTCTTGAATCTGTACTTTTTCTTATTTAACACGCATCCCGGCTTGTGCGCCCTCATCGGGGCTAAGTATAAAAAGGTCATTTTGACCGGGTCCAGCGGCTAATACCATTCCTTCTGAAACTCCAAAGCGCATTTTACGCGGTGCCAAATTTGCCACCATGACGGTCAAACGACCGGTTAATTGTTCCGGTGTGTAAGCGTCTTTGATCCCTGCAAACACCGTGCGTGGTTTTTCTTCCCCTATATCTAGGGTCAACTGCAATAATTTTTTTGCGCCTTCTACTTGCTCGGCTTTGACAATACGGGCTATGCGTAAATCAACCTTGGAAAAGTCATCATAGCTAATTGTTTCACTCGCTTGTTCGAGCGACGGTGTAGAATTAGACAGCGTTGCTAAACTTTCCTTAGAAGCATCAATCATGGCTGCAATCTGTTTTTCCTCTACGCGCTTCATTAAGGGCTTAAAGCGATTAATGGTATGCGCGAGTAGTGGCTCCGGTTGCCAGGTAATGGGGGTTGCTAAAAACGCTTCAACCTGCTCAGTCATCACTGGCAAAATAGGTGCCAAATAACCCATGATAACTCGAAACAGATTAAGACCTTGAGTACAGACGGCTTGTAATTCTGCCGCTTTGTCTTTTTGCTTTACCATCAGCCAGGGCTTATGTTCATCAATATACTGATTCGCTTGAGCAGCCAATGCCATGATTTCACGCACCACCTTATTATAATCACGGCTCTCGTAAGCTTCAGCAATGAGCTTACCGTCTTCTATAAATTGTTGATAAAGAGCCATTTCAGGCAATTCAGCTGCTAACTGTCCGTCAAAATGTTTCGTTATAAATCCAGCACAACGACTGGCAATATTCACCGTTTTACCGACTAAGTCAGCATTCACACGGTGGAGAAAATCATCCAAATTCAAATCCGCATCTTCTAAACCATGACTTGACTTAGCTGCAAAGTAATAGCGTAAATATTCCGGATTGAGATGGTTTAAATAAGTACGGGCATTGATAAAGGTGCCGCGCGTTTTAGACATTTTGTGTCCATCCACGGTTAAAAAGCCGTGAACAAACACAGCTGTCGGCTTTCTAAAGCCCCCGCCGGCCAACATTGCCGGCCAAAATAGGGTGTGGAAATAAATAATGTCTTTACCAATAAAGTGATATAACTCTGCCTGACTATCTGCTCCCCAAAATTCATCAAAGTCAATTCCTTCCCGATCACACAGATTTTTGAAACTCGCCATATATCCAACCGGCGCGTCTAACCAGACATAAAAATATTTGCCTGGCTCATCGGGAATTTCAAAACCAAAATAGGGGGCATCACGCGAAATATCCCAGGATTGCAACCCCGATTCAAACCATTCATTCAACTTATGCACGACCCCTGGTTGTAAAGTTCCACTACCTACCCATTCCTGCAATAGGTTTTCAAAATTTGATAAGTTGACAAATAGGTGTTCTGAATCTTTTTCTATCGGCTTCGCGCCAGAAATAGCAGATACCGGGTTTTTTAAATCTGTGGGATTGTAAGTTTTACTGCATACTTCACAACTATCACCATATTGATCTTCTGCGCCGCATTTTGGACATTCGCCACGAATAAATCTATCAGGCAAAAACATTTCTTTAACGGGATCATAAAAATGACGAACAACGCGACGTTCAATATGCCCTTTTTCCTTCAATCCCTGATAAATTAAATTAGAAAAGTGTTGAGTTTCAGGGCTATGGGTGGAATAATAATTATCAAATCCGATGGAAAAATCGGCAAAATCGCTTTGATGCTCAGTTTTGAAATGAGCAATCATATCTTCAGGGCTGATACCCTGTTTTTGAGCACGTAGCATAATGGGTGTACCATGCGCGTCGTCAGCGCAGACATAGTAGCATTCATGCCCACGCATTTTTTGGAAACGTACCCATATATCAGTTTGGATATATTCCACTAGGTGCCCAATATGTATCGAACCATTTGCATAAGGTAATGCACTGGTAACTAAAATTTTTCTTTTTGTCATAATAAATTGCTGTCAATGAATAAATTAAAAAGAAATCCGATTTTTTTAAAAAATCTGATTTCTAACACGCACGCTAATTTTAATAACATTTGAATAACACGTTAAGACTGAGTAATTTCCACATATATAAAATAACATTATTCACCTTAAGATGCTTATAGTTTTTTAGATAAAATATTTTCAGGATACAAAACAATGACTGATAATTAATAATTAATATGTTTATACGTCGCTTACCAGTTTATTTATTATTAGATTGCTCTGCATCTATGACAGGGCAAGCTATTGAACAAGTCAGACAAGGGCTTAGAGCTTTATTAGATGATTTAAGTACCGAGCCGATGGCTATTGAAACGGTTTATTTATCGGTGATTACATTT
>QNES01000138.1 GCA_003645255.1 Gammaproteobacteria bacterium | reverse complement strand
TCAAGCATTGTTGTCCACCCATAAATTATAATTTATAATTAACGATACTTTATTATTATAACATAATAAATCATTAACTGTCAAATTGAAACGGGATTTATTTAAGTCATTGATTTTAAAATACTTTTTTTTGAGGTTGACATAAGTCTCTGAAATATATAACTTAATTATTTCGGGACAAGTCTATTATTTATGATACAATATAACTACAAATTGAGTACAACGGATTAGGGAAATCAACGGATTTTTTTATCAGCCTTAAATGACAATCGGTATTCATTCATCTGTTGTACTATAGACTGCCACAAAGGCATTGCCCATTCTCTTCCGGCATTATACGAAGTTACACCCACCACAATCCCATTAGCATAAAATATCAACAACAATTTACCCACCCATGAGTACTAACATCCAACTTGAACAATTAGAAAACGCCATTCGTAAACGTGCCCAAGTATTGGCAGATAGCCATCTTTCCGACGCTCAACAACAACGTGAACAGATTTTCGCTAAAAACAATAAGAACCTAACAAAGCGTGAGGAACGGGAAACGGAAATCGCTAAAGCAGCAGCCGAGCAAGAATATCGTCGCCTTATGCAAGCCAGCGAAATTAAAATGCAAGCTGAGTTAGATCAATTACGTTGGAAATTAGTGCAATCAGTGATGAGCAATTTGCATGAACATTTAAAGCGGTGCCAACAAGAAGAAACTTATATAACTTTACTAAAACAATACCTTACCAACGCTGCCGAACAACTTGAAGATAAAGCATTAGTCGTTGAAGTTAATAATCATGATCATGATCTTTTGCTACCCCAATGGGAGGCAATTGTCAATGAATGTGTTCCCGATAAACATTGTACCCTTTCCATCAGTTCTCAGCCCTTTACCGGTGGCATGTTAGTACGCAATAAAGCCAATAGGATTCGCATCAATAATACCTTTGAGGGGCTTATTGCACGCATGGAAAATGAACTTTATCAAATCATTACGGCTCAATTATTTGCCTCTGCCACCTCAATCAGGAATATCTAAATGACTGAAATTACTGGAAAAATTATTGCCATTCAGGGTCCCATTGTCACGGTACAATTGCCAGGTGTCCGTAACGGCGAACAAGTGCAAGTTGGGCACTTAAATTTAATGGGCGAAGTCATTCGTTTAGAAGAAGATAAAGCGACCGTGCAAGTATATGAATCCACCGAATCTCTTCGTCCCTCTGACATCGTTCGTGCATTAGGTCACTCATTATCAGTCGAATTAGGACCGGGGCTATTAGGCAAAATCTTTGATGGGGTACAACGTCCCTTAGATAAGATTTTTATAGAAAGTGGCGATTACATTGCCCGTGGTTTAAACATTGAACCGTTAGCGCGTGACATTGAATGGAGTTTTACCTCTAATAATCGCTTACCACTTGGGAGACAAGTTTCGCCCGGCACCTTGCTCGGTAAAGTTCAAGAAACAGCGACTATCAGCCACCCCATTTTAGTCCCCCCTGGCTGTCAAGGTGAATTGGTCGATTTGGCTCATGCAGGCGAATATACGATAGAACAGGTCATTGCTAAAGTCAAACTGGAAAACGGCGAAATTCAACCATTACGTCTATATCACAGATGGCCGGTTCGCACCCCACGCCCTTATCAAAATCGTGATCATGCCGTTTCACCCTTAATCACAGGGCAGCGTATACTAGACACCTTTTTTCCCTTACTTAAAGGTGGCAAAGGGGCAGTACCGGGACCATTTGGAGCCGGTAAAACGATGCTACAACAGCAAATCGCTCGCTGGGCTAATGCTGAAATTGTCATTTATGTCGGCTGCGGTGAACGGGGCAATGAGTTAGTTGATATTTTAGAAAGTTTTCCAGCATTGACTGATCCCCATACGGGACGTTCCCTCATGGAACGTACTCTGCTCATAGCCAATACATCTAATATGCCGGTGGTAGCGCGAGAAGCTTCTATTTATGTTGGAGTCACGATTGCCGAATATTATCGAGATTTAGGCTATGATGTGGTTATGGTTGCAGATTCTACAAGTCGGTGGGCAGAAGCTTTACGTGAAGTGGGCGGACGTTTAGGTCAAATGCCTGTCGAAGAAGGCTATCCCGCCTATCTAGCCTCACGACTCGCCGCCTTTTATGAAAGGGCAGGGCGCGTTACCACTTTAGGGGGTAAAAAATCCTCTGTCACATTAATCGGTGCAGTTTCTCCGCCAGGCGGTGACTTTTCCGAACCGGTAACCAGCCACACCAAAGAAATTGTCCAAACCTTTTGGGCACTTTCCAAAGAATTAGCGGATGCGCGTCATTACCCATCAATAGATTGGAATGATAGTTTTTCCGATTATGTCAACACCGCCCAACAATGGTGGGCAGAAAATATTGACGCTCACTGGTTAGAATATCGCAATGAAGCTCTCAAATTACTGGCTCATGCGGATGAATTAGCGCGTATTGTTAACCTGGTAGGTCCGGAAGCCTTATCACCAGCCCAACGTTGGGTATTAGAAGGCGCTACCCTTATCCGAGAAGGTGTTTTACAACAAAGCGCGGTAGATGAAGTGGACAGTTATTGTTCACCGAAAAAGCAAATGTTATTATTAAGCTTTATGCTTGACATTTATCATCAAGGTGTCACCCTACTAGAAGCAGGGGTGCCGGTCCAACAACTATCAGATTTACCCATTCTGGCAACCGCCAAGCGTATCAAATCCCAATTTGGTAGTGCAGAAATTGATCAATTACATGATTTTGAGCAATCCATCCGAACCGCGTTTAATAAGATTCGGGTAGAATATGGTTAGGAACATGCACAAAATAATTTTCACAATGTCGTATCAAACCTGTCAGGTTTAGTTGTCGAAGCCAGGTAGCCAGGTAGGTCGGGTTAGATTTTTTTGCGCAGCAACGTAACCCGACATTTACCTAATACCAGGCGCCGTAAATTCAGAAGATTATTCATATCAACATCAAGGTGCAGGCTACAATTATTATCCGACTTATGAACGGCGCGTGGCACTAGCGTGCCTTTGTATAATCATTATTATTCCCACCAAATTGAAAAAATTTTATGTTTGTTAAAAATATTGATTCTAATGAATTAGCTCAATGGTTAGAAAAAGAGACACCCCCTATTTTGATTGACGTGCGTACTCCTCAAGAAATGGCGCAAGCCTCTATAGCTAATTGCAAACCCATACCACTTCGTACTTTACCTTTACGCATGGATGAAGTACCCAAAGATGAGGAGATCGTATTTTATTGTCGCACGGGCGCACGTTCTGCTCAAGCTTGTATGTACTTAGCACAGCAGGGCTATGATAATGTTTATAATTTGCATGGTGGCATTGTCAGTTGGGCGCAAAATGGCTTGCCAATTGTTCCAATGACATTGAACTAAATTATCATTCAAAAACATCCCGTTTTTAAGAGTGCAGAAATCCGATTTTTTCAAAAATCGGATTTCTTTAAAAAAAATCGTATTTTGGAAACGAGTTTTATGCCCTAACGAATTTTCAGTGTAGCGAGTCCGATGAGTACCAACACCACGGTAATAATCCAAAAGCGGACAATAACGCGAGGTTCGGGCCATCCTTTTAATTCAAAATGGTGGTGTAACGGTGCCATCCGAAAAATTCGCCGCCCTGTGAGTTTGAAGGAGGCGACTTGTAAAATCACCGAAACAGTTTCCATAACAAACACACCGCCCATGATGAATAGCACTAATTCTTGTCGGACAATCACGGCGACGATTCCGAGTGCCGCGCCTAAAGCGAGGGCACCTACATCACCCATAAAAACTTGAGCGGGATAGGTGTTAAACCAGAGAAAACCTAATCCAGCCCCTACTATTGCACCACAAAAGACAACCATTTCCCCAACGCCCATTATATAAGGGATCGCTAAATATTTCGCAAAATTGAAATTACCAGTGGCATAAGCAAAAATAGCCAGGGCACCAGCGACTAAAACAATAGGCATAATAGCTAAACCATCTAAGCCGTCAGTCAAGTTCACTGCGTTACTGGTACCCACAACCACAAAATAAGTTAATAACACAAACATCCACGGTGATAAATCAAAAACGACCTGTTTAAAAAATGGAACAATTAACTGATTTTCAGTTGAAGATTGGGCAGTCAGGACTAATATCAGTGCCGCACCTAAACCAACGACAGATTGCCAAAAATACTTTTGCTTGGCAGATAGCCCCTTAGAATTGCCAAGTGAAATTTTACGATAATCATCTACCCAGCCGATTGAACCAAATAGAAGGGTGACTGTTAAGGCTATCCACACAAAGCGATTAGATAAGTCTGACCAAAGTAAAGTACTGACTGCAATTGCGACTAAAATTAATGCGCCTCCCATCGTCGGGGTACCCGCTTTACTTAAATGAGCTTGTGGTCCATCATCACGCACTTCTTGCCCGATTTGATTCAAACGCAAGCTGCGAATCATAAAAGGACCAACGATTAAAGAAATTAAAAGTGCTGTAATTGTCGCTAAAATAGCGCGTAGTGTGAGGTATTGGAAGACATTAAAGCCACCGTAAAAGCCAGATAGATATTCGCTAATCCAAAGTAACATATTAAGTATTCTCCCGTAGTGCGTTGACCACTTTTTCCATTTGCATACCGCGTGAACCTTTAATCAATATGGTGACATAAGGCGGCAATTGGGTACGTAAGGATTGAATCAAGTCATGGTGATGGATAAAGTGTTGACTCCCTTTACCGAAACCGTTCACTGCCTGAAGGCTATTTTCTCCAATAGCCCATAAACGTTCGACTCCTTTTTCCCGTGCCATTTGTCCTGCTTGTTGATGAAATAGCGCACTCTCTGTCCCTAGCTCTTTCATATCGCCTAGTACGAGCCAATAGGGGGGCTTGTTGTGATTTAATACGGCTAACGCGGCATTAAGTGAGGTGGGATTAGCATTATAAGTATCATCAATTAAGGTGATGCCCTGAATACCTTGACACCGTTGTAAGCGCCCTTTCACTGCTTGCATATTTTGTAAGCCGGTTTGTATCGCATTGAGTGTGCAACCTCCCGCTAAGGCACAAGCACTAGCAGCTAACGCATTCATGATATTATGTTGCCCTGGCAAGGGTAAATGAATAGCAATATGACCGCTTTTGGTTTGTAGGGTAAAATCACTACTGTTTTCATTTTGGCACCTATCCACAGCCGTCACATCAGCATTATTTTCTAAGCCAAAAGTCAACTTGGGGTGGGAATCTGCTAATTCATGCCATAGATCAGCATAAGCGTCATCGTTATTAATGACGGCAATGCCGCCAGCTTTTAAGTTTGAAAAAATCTCCCCTTTAGCCAGGGCAACCCCTTTGACACTTTTAAACCCTTCAAGATGGGCAGGGGCGCATTGCGTGATTGTGGCAACCGTAGGCTGTGCGATATGGGTTAAGTAGGCAATTTCACCAGGATGATTCGCCCCCATTTCAATCACCGCATATTTATGCTCCACTTGTAAATTAAAGAGGGTTAAAGGAACACCAATGTCATTATTAAAATTACCTTTACTCGCTAATACCTTTGTTTGACTATCCGATGGGGAAATTTCTAAGGGTGCCAAAATATTTTTGAGCATTTCCTTAGTAGTGGTTTTACCATTACTCCCAGTGATAGCGAAAAGGGGCAAATTAAAGCGTTGCCGCCATAAATGCGCTAAATCTCCTAACGCTTTGCGCGTATCAGCAACACGCAGAGTCGGTAAATCGCAATCCACGTTTTTTTCAACTATGATCGCACTTGCTTTTTTCTTTTGAGCTTCTATGATGAAATCATGCCCATCAAAATTTTCACCTCGTAATGCGACATAAATCGCCCCTGGTTTCAGGTGGCGTGTATCGGTGCTACAGCCTGTAAATTTAACATCGTCTCCTAAAAGAATGGCTTTAAGTGCCGATGTTGTTTCACTTAAATAAAGTTCTATCATTTTAGTAATGAGTTATTGTTCCTGTTTAGTCGCGTGTTATTGGAAATTCTAATTAATTATGTCGGAAAGTATTTTAACATGATGGCGTAAAAAATCCGATTTTTAAAAAAATCGGATTTCTAATATCCAAAGTTGTACTCAATCCATTGCACTAATCCATCATCAATCCAACCACAGCCCGATCACTAAAAGGCAAGCGTTGATCGCCAATCTCTTGATAATCCTCATGCCCCTTTCCCGCAATTAAGACAACATCGCCCACCATCGCCTCTTGTAATGTATAGCGAATAGCTTGTTCACGATTAGGTATCACTGCCGTCGGCTCTGGGCAACCGACTAAAATATCATCAATAATCGCTTGGGAACTTTCATGGCGCGGGTTATCATCCGTAATAATCACTTTATCAGCATAGCACTTCGCTATTTCGCCCATTAATCGGCGTTTACCCCGATCCCGATCCCCTCCACAACCAAACAAGCACCATAAATTCTGAATTTGACTATGTTTAGATAAAGCCAACAAGGCTTTTTCCAAAGCGTCGGGCGTATGAGCATAATCAATAATCACCGTAGGTTGATGTGATTGTCCAATTCGTTCCATGCGCCCCGGCACAGGGCGAAGGCTAGGCAATTGTTCGAGCAATTGTGATAAAGGAAATCCTTTATGGAATAAAACGGTTAACGCTGCTAAGACATTACTCACATTAAATGGTCCAAATAACGGACTTTTACAGAATCCATTTCCCCAACGGCTATAAAGTTCTAATTGACAACCATCAATATCATAAGCGCGTACCTTGGCATAAACGTCAGCGTGCTTGTTATAAAGACTATAAGTAAGTGGCGTAACGGAAGGAGATAAATTGGCTAACACACTTTGTCCAAAGGTATCATCAAGATTAATCACAGCCGTTTTTAAATGGGGCAAACTAAATAATTGTCGCTTTGCATCACCGTAGGCATTCATCGTTTTGTGATAATCCAAATGATCGCGGCTTAAATTAGTCAATACCGCCGTATCAAAGTTAATTCCATTAACGCGCCCTTGAACTAAGGCATGAGAAGATACTTCCATTACCATAAACTGTACATTCTCTAATTGCGCTAATAATGCTTGCAAACGGATCGCATCCGGAGTAGTATGAATGCCCTGCTGTAATGCACCGTAAATGCCATAGCCCAGGGTACCAAGTAAACCGCAGGGACTATCATCAGTTTGCATAAATTGTGCTAGCATATGGGTGACTGATGTTTTACCGTTGGTGCCGGTTACACCAATGATTTGCTTATGGCGTGAGGGATAGCCATAAAATCGCGCCGCGATTTCCCCTATTTTTTGAGATAAATTAGGTAAGCTAATACAGGGTATTTTACCAATTAACATATCGTTTTGGGAAATAGGGGCTTCTTTTAAGACTGCTATTGCGCCATTTTGCAGAGCCGATTTAATATAAACTTCACCATGTTTTTGGGTCCCCCCCAGGGCTAAAAATACATCACCGGGGCGTACCTGTCGGCTATCTAAAGTTAAACCGGTGATAGGGCAATCAAATTTAGCAGGTAATTTCTGTTTAAGTAATTCAGTTAAAAGCATTTTCAGTTATCAGTTATATTAAGGGTTAATGGTTAATGAATCCTGTCAGGTTTATATATAATAACCACGTTCCCGTTATTTATGCTGAAAAGTCACTTCACTCCACACTCATCGCAAATTTTTCACCGATCTCGAATCACGCGAAATTCTTTACCATCATTATCCTAAATGGTAAATGTCTCGGTTTGAGTTGAACTACTTTCAATCCCGCCTGGGTCTCTCTTTTTAATTGACTTTGTTAACTCGGCTTGAGCCAATTGGGTTTGATTAGCGTTTTTGTCACCACGAGCGACGAGAATTTTTTGATATTGATTTTCGAGCTGCTGATCTCTTTGGCGCGAGGTCATAAAATAAAGCTTTTCCGTGCCAGTTTGGTTATCCAAGAAAAACGACTTGTCTTTAGCAGGCGCATGGTACAAGGCACTCAGGCGTGTTAGAAATTCTATTTTTGGGAAAAAATCGGATTTCTGAATATTACATGCCCACATACTAACTAATTGTAGGGGCGAACTTGCGTGTTCGCCCTGGTTGCCTTTATGCGTATGAAGTTATTTATCTGAACAATTAAAGAAGTATGTTATATTTATATTTTTATACAGGTGCAAACTGATAATTAGCAGCAATTATGGCAACCCAAGAAGAATTTAAAGTATTTTACCAGGTTCATTTAAAAGCTAAGTTAATAGCCCTTGATAAACAACGTCAAAAAATTGTTTATCGGTTCAGTTTTGTTTTGAGCATTTATTTTGTACTAATGATATTGGCAATTTTGGTAACGTTAGATGTTTTAGATGTTTCTTTTATTACCATATATTCTGAACTTAAAATATTTACGGCAATCATGACTATGATCGTTAGCACTGTGACGATGCTATCCATTTATAGGCGCATGACTTCACCTTTTAAATTTAGATTTAAACAAGAAATTATTAGTCATATTGTCACCTTTATTGATAAAAACTTGACTTATGAGGCTAAAAAAAATGTGCCTCTCAGCGAATTTCATGCAAGTCAATTATTTCAAGATCAGTATGGACACAAAGTGGATAAATGGACAGGCGAAGATTATGTCGAAGGAACTTTGGGGGATAGTACACTGAAATTTTCAGAAGTGAATGCCCTGGAAGGAATGACAGACACTGAAGGTAATACTTATTATGATAGCATTTATAAAGGATTATTTTTTGTTTTCAATTTTAACCTAAACTTTGAAGGAACTACGATAGTTTTACCGACTAAAAAGTCTTTTTTAGGTGAGTTTTTTAGAAAATTTTTATCCTTTTCAATGAATCTGAAAAAAAGCTCGCCAATTAAATTGAGTGATCATGAATTGCAAGACGAATTTAGTATTCACAGTAATAATCCGGTTATTGCACGTTATGTTTTGTCTAACTATTTTATGCATCGTTTACTTGCATTTCGCCGTCGCTTAAAAAGGCAAGTGTATTTATCTTTTGTCGATGGTAAATTGTACCTGGCAATTTATATCAATCAAAATTTATTCGAGCCAACTATTTTTTCTTCTGTCGTCAACATTAACCCTACCCAGGCGTTTTTTGAATATTTGCAGCTTGGCAAAGAAATTGTGGAAGATTTAAGTGTTCATTTAAAAAATCCAAGCCAATATTTTCCCTTGATTATAAAGCCTTATAATAAAAACGTAACGGGTAAAGTGACTCATTCATTTCGCCAAGATTCTTGTTTTTCATTGCGTTGTCGTCTTAGTCGTTTTATCGTTATTCTGGTAGGTATCTCGGCAATGCTTTTTTCGCTAGTCGTGGCATTTGATTTATTGAACACTAATGAAAAAAAGGCTCTGTTTTATGATCAGACATTAGATGAAGGCGAAAATATTATTATTCCTATTGATAGTTATGATATTAATCATTTCAATATTGACAATCGAAATGAGAACAAACTTATTCATCTGAGTGGTGAAGTAACCACAAATGGGATTTTAACAGATAATTTATTTGATGTGACTGCTGCTAACATGATTAAGTTAAAACGTGTGGTAGAGATGTATCAGTGGGAAGAATCCGTGTATGGCTATATTTATTATAGCTACTCCAAGGTATGGTCAGAACAGGTTATTGATTCAGGGCAGTTTCAAAAATCTGCAGAATATCATAATCCGGCTATGCAAGTGAAAGGAAAAGTATTTACTGCCAATACGGTCAAACTGGGAGCCTTTACGCTTTCTTCTTACTTGATAGAAAAAATGAACCACTATCAATGGTTACCAATGCAGAAGGGCAACTTTTCTCAACTACAAACAAATATCCAAACTGAATTTAATAAGCCAATACACCTTAATGATGGGAATTATTATCTTGGGGAATATGAGAGTGATCCTCAAATTGGGGATTTACGGATAAGATTTGAAATAGTGAAGCCTAAAACGATTAGTGTTATCGCTGAACAATCCGGCTCATTGTTAACACCTTATAAAACTCAAGTAGGTGGTGAAATTGGATTATTTGAATATGGTAATATATCCCTATCAACCCTGTTTAGAGATGCTAGAATAGCTAACTTTTTCGATGACGTACATTTCGATGGCATACATTTACGTTTAATCAGTTTTATAACCCTGTTTTTCGGTTTTTTCATAGCATTGCTTGTGTTAAGAAAAGTGTTGAGTTTAACACCTTCTTTTGAGGCTCGTTTGAATTGGAAAAATTGGATTTCCTTAATCATCATCGCAATCACCATTGCTGCTAGTTTATTCATTATCATGATTGCATGTTTTTGGATAAACTACAGCCCCATTTTGGGTATTGTATTGAACGTGATAGCTGTGGGAAATTTGTATTTTTTAAAATTTGTACATCAGTTATTCAAAAATACTCCCGTTGCAAATATACAATCAACGCTGGTGTTAGAAACTGTGATTCCTTCCAAATATTGAATACAAGGAAAACGAACACAGGTAAATCACTTCCAAAAACCTGTCAGGTCTCGAATACCTGACAGGTTTATCGTGCAATCAGGGCGAACACATAGTGTTTGCCCTTAACTGGTAACTGAAAATGCGTAAAATATTAATAATAGGGGCAACTTCAGCCATTGCCCAAGCTACAGCTAAATTATTTGCTCAACAACATCATGCCCTATTTTTAGTAGGGCGCGATGCTGATAAACTTGAAGCGATTGCTGCTGATTTAAAAGTACGCGGCGCACATCAGGTTGATTACACGACTCTTGATTTGAACGAATTTGATAAGCATTCAGCTATGCTTGAAGAGGCTTATACCCGTTTAGAGGGATTAGATACTGTCTTAATTGCTCATGGTATCCTGGATGACCAAAAGGCGGGGGAGCAAGATTATGCGAAGGCGGAGCAAGCTTTACGTACCAATTTTTTAAGCGTTGTATCGCTCCTAACACCTATCGCTAACCGCCTCGAAAAGCAACATTATGGCTGTATTGCTGTGATTTCTTCCGTAGCCGGTGATCGGGGGCGACAAAGCAACTATATTTATGGTACCGCCAAAGGGGCACTCACTCTCTTTTTGCAGGGCTTGAGAAATCGTTTACATCCTGCCAATGTGTGTGTGTTGACAATTAAACCCGGCTTTGTCGATACTCCAATGACTGCCAGTTTAAAAAAAGGTGCATTATGGGCAGAACCAGAAAGCATTGCGCGTGGTATTTATCGTGCTATTGAAAAACGTAAAAATAGTGTGTATTTACCCTGGTTTTGGTGGATCATTATGACGGTGATTCGACATATTCCAGAACCGATTTTTAAGCGTATGAAATTGTAGGCTCACGTAAGGCGAAATTGTGAAACTTCGTTCCGACTGATAAACATGGCCAAGAACTGCGCCGCCTATATCAAATTTTGGTACAATGCCCCCAATCATTTGAAAAACGAGTCAGTCTTTTGGCCATTCCTCTGTTTTTTGAATTATTGGAAGAATTCGATAATTCCAATGGCAGCTTTGGAAACATTCTTAAAATACTTTAGAGCTTTAGGAACCAAAATATGCAATATCCCTTAACCGAAAAAATCGGTGAACCGGCATTATTCGTTGGGCGCGAACCAGCGTTTAAATCTTTCAATAAATGGCTCGCCAATATCCCCAAAAGACTTTCTAAATCCAGAGTTATCATTGCCCGACGTAAAAGCGGTAAAACCGCTTTTGTACAGCGGATTTTTAATCAATTGTGGAATGAAGAAAATAGGGCAATCATTCCATTTTATTTTGAGTTTGGTGAAAATAAAATGTGGTATCTCAATTTGGCAATTGATTATTATTGTGCATTTGCTTCGCAATATATCTCCTTTATGACTCGAAACCCACAATGGATTAAACAGTCTTTATCTTTGGAACAAATTAGAGAATTTGGTGTTAGTCAGTCAATGACTCCTTTAATTGATGATGTTGATTTTTTTATTCAAAATCATAAGGTTGAAGGTCTTCGTGGTTTGATGTGGAAAAGAGCTTGTTCAGCACCCCATCGTTTTGCAGATCTGTATGATCAAAGAATTTTGGTGATTTTAGACGAATTTCAATATATCAGTCAGTTTATTTATCGAGATGAAAAGTGCGAGGGTAAACCGGAT
>QNES01000137.1 GCA_003645255.1 Gammaproteobacteria bacterium | reverse complement strand
TTTTTTTATTTGTATTTTGATGAGCAAGGGCAAATGTTGCCAGTGGAACAGCAGGGCTTTGATGGGATTGTGAGTAATCCGCCGTGGGAAGTTTTGAAGCCCATGCAAAAAGAATTTGCTGAAATTGGCAAATATAGTATTCGAGGTTCAAGTTTTTGCGCGCAAAAACTTGAACCTCGAATGGATATTTTGAATTTTAAGCAATGGTTTAAAAAGAAGTTAAAAACCGATAATGAATTTAAGCAAGGTTGGGAAAATTATAGTGGATTTTATAAATCTTATAATAAATTCCTTAAAAATAAGCTTAAATATCAAGGCATTGGCGATATCAATTTTTATAAACTGTTTATTGAACATGATTTGCAGTTAATCAAACCGGCTGGTTTTTTGAATATTCTCGTGCCTTCAGGTATCCAAACGGATAAAGGGAGTTCAGAATTAAGAAAATTATTGATTCAACAAAATACCTTGCGTGAATTGTATAGTTTTGAAAATCGAGGCTATTTTAAAGAGGAAGATTCTGAACATCAAACCAAGATTTTTCCCGATGTGCATCCACAATTCAAATTTTCCATTATTCAAGCTCAAAAAGCCTGCAATCCAGCCGAATATGATTTTAATGGTTTGTTTTATCTACATAATCCTAATCAGTTGTATAAAACTAAACCGATCATCTTAAATTCTGAAATGATTACGCATTTTTCTCCGGATAATTTCTCTATTATGGAGTTTAGAAGTGATAGGGATTATCAACTTTGTCGTCAGATAAAAGGGAAACATCAGTTGCTTGGAGATACTGAGTATAAATTGCGTACTGAATTTCACATGACGAATGACAGCAATTTATTTACAGACAGAAAATCTATTAGAAGATTACCACTCATTGAAGGCAAAGCTACCTATCAATTTGATTCAAATTTTAATATCCCAAGATATTTCATAGATGAAAATGAAGCAAGAGAGAATTTGATTGCTAAGGAAATACGTCGTATAAAAATAGAATTAAAAAGCAAGCTAACACTTGATGATTTCGATAAGAATAACTTTAAACTAGAATATGAAACTCATAAACTGGTTTACCGTGACGTAGCAAGTTCAACTAATGAAAGAACCTTGATTGCTACTTTATTACCTGAAAAAGTTTTTACAGGTAATACATTGAATCATTTTATTAATATTGTTTATAAAAAACATGGCGATGAAATCCTTCAACAAGTAACAGATACAACAGAACTTTTGGTGTTAATGGCTCTGTTAAATTCGTTGGTGTTAAATTTCTATATTAGAAATAAAATTTCTGCTCATACTGGATTTTACTATGTTTACGAACTCCCTATTCCCAAAACAAGCAAAAAACTCAAACAACAAATCATAGAGAAAAGCTTCGCCCTGCTCTACGCAAAAAGCAAAAGTGAACTCTACGAAGACTTGAGACAAAAACTCAAACTTGCCCCAATTAACCCAGAAGCACTTGACTTAATCCAAATCCGAGCCGAATTGGAAGTCATCATTGCCAAACTTTACGGCTTAAACAAAGAAGACTGGATATACCTCACTTCAACCTTCACTTACGGCGGAAAATCGGAAACTAAGAAGGAGTTGGATGGGATTATTGAACGGAGTGGGGGGATTTTTTAGAGGTTATTATTATGAAAGAATGTATTATTTGTAGAACAGAAAAAAAAGAGTTTAGTGATGAACATAGTCAGTGTATGTATTTTCATATATTAGGCGATTTTTTAATCCTGATAATATTTGAGCAATGTGATAAAAGAAATCCGATTTTTCAAAAAATCGGATTTCTAGCGATATTAGCTAAAACTCATCATTATAACCAGGAATACGTTGTTCCAGAAATGAATCCGCTTTTTTGCCAACTGCCCCTAAACCTTTTAAGTGAAATTGTAGAAAAAAGCCATTCAAGTAACTGTAACCGTCAATACTATTCAAGTAACGTCGCGTAATCATGCGAACTGCCCAACAGCAACTGTTGTATTCTAAACCGGTGAATGATTCTAAAGTCTTTTCGTCCGGTAGTGAGTAATTCCAGCGTCCCATGATACTCCAACGTCGCCCTAATGACCAATGGAAGGAAATATCTGTTTGCTCTAAAATTTTTTCGCGCAAACGATAGGATAAGTTTAAGATTTTCTCTTGGTCCGGATGATAGCGCAAACGGTAGACAGTATGTTCTGTATTGTCTGTGTGTGGATTCCAACGAGTTGTCGTTGAAAGTCGCCAGCTTTTAGAAAATTGCGCAGCTAATTCCATAATAATATTAGAAGAGGGATCCGTTTCCTCTGCTTGATAGGGTAATGTCACGCGCCTATCTCGTAAATAATGAATTTGTCCCAAACTGGCACGTAAATATTCAGCCCCTGTTGTGCTTCCCAAAAAGCGGGAGCTTAAACCTAAACTCACTTGATGTCCATCATCTACCCGATCCACCCCGGCAAAGCTATTTTCCCGAAATAATTGTAAATAGGATAAGTCATATTCTGCCGAATCAAAAACAGGTATATCTGTTTGATCTCGGTAGGGCGTATAACGGTAAAATAAACGAGGTTCCAAGGTTTGTATTAAATCCGTGTTCAAGAGCTTAATATCGCGCTCAAAAAAAAGACCACTATCTGCACTGAAGGTAAATAAAAGACGATCAGGTGTTGTTTTTTTATCAATGGCAACATTGTCTAAATAATAACTTGTGTAGCGCAATGATAATTTTGGTACCACAAAGGTGCCAGGGGTGCGCCACGGTAAACTTAAATAAGGTTGAAAATCCATGCGATTGCCAACCGGTCCTTCAACCACTTCAATATCACGATCAAAGCGTACCAATTCACCTTTCAGCCCAACATTTAACTTTCGATTCCATTGTGGAAGATAAGTTTGGAAGAGAAATTGGGGCAAGCGGTTATAGGGACGGGCTGCTGGATTAGGATCAAGGGTTTGGAATGTTTGCATACGCCCTACTCCCAGCCAACCATTACCAATATAATATAAGTCGCCACGCCGTTCTAAGTGCGTAATACTGGCAACAGTGAGATTTGTTCCTAATTCCTCGAAAAAGCGTCGATCAGAAACATAGTTAATATTGACATCGGTGCGCCAACGTTTGCTAATCGAACCATTATGCTTGAAGGATAATGCTGAACGATTCGCCCCAAAGGCTTGATCATGAGGAATATATTCAAATTCTAATTTGCCCCTTGCCTGTTTCGTTAAATAACGAAATTCGCTTTCTAATAATAACCCCCGCCGCGACATATATCGAGGAGTCAAGGTGGCATCATAATGGGGTGCTAAATTGAAATAATAAGGAATACTCATTTCAGTACCCGTTTCATCAGAACTCCCAAAGTTGGGTGCTAAAAACCCCGATTTACGGTCATCACCAATCGGAAATGAAATATAAGGCAAATATAAAACAGGTAGATCAAAAATGCGCACCGTTGCATGACGAGCCGTACCCTCAGATTTAGCATTATCCAACGTTATTTTCTTGGCAGACAAACGCCAAACCTCTTTACTAGGATCACAGGTGCTATAACTCGCTTGCTCTAAATGAATAATATCTTCAGATGCCTTAATCAGTTTTTCAGCATGCCCCCGAACTCGGTGGTTTAATAACCAGTACTGGGTATTTATCATTTCCCCTTGGTTTTGCGAGCGTAGTTGTAGAGATGAGCCACTGATAATAAAATCTTTATCCCAAAAAATAAAATCCTGATCGGCATCTACAACATCTTTATTACGGTTATAGGTAATAGATGGCGTGCTTAAGAGCTGGTCCGCCCGTTGCATAAAAACCTCACCACTAAAAGTTGAAGTACCCAGTTTTTCCTGAACTATTGCACTATTGGCAAATAAACGGATATAATCGTCTTCAAGCGGTGATAACGCTGGACGCTGTGGAGCCACTTCATTAAAGGGCTTACACAGGGCAAATTCTTCCACCGCATAAACCGCTAAAGTATGAAATAGAAATAATAATAGAATTAATAATCGCACAGTCATTTTAAATTATTTGTGAATGATGTAGTCGTTAAATTTTTTTATTTATCTGAAAACTATAACTGATAACTGACAACTGATAACTGATGTTTGAATCTCAATTACACAGTTTACCATTAAAACAGCGTGGTAAAGTTCGTGACATCTATGCTATTGATGAACAATACTTATTAATAGTGGCAACTGATAGGTTATCTGCATTTGATGTCGTACTGCCTACAGCGATTCCGGGTAAGGGTGCCATTTTAACCGCATTGTCAAATTTTTGGTTTCATTTTACCCGAAAAATAATACCCAATCATTTGACTGATATCAACTTACAAGATGTCTTACCTAATCGCACTGAATACGATAGCGTTCAAGGGCAGGCGGTGATTGTTAAGAAATTTAAACCGTTACCGGTTGAAGCCATTGTACGGGGTTATTTAGCCGGCTCAGGCTGGAAGGATTACCAAAAAAACGGGGCGATTTGTGGCATCACTTTATCACCAGGCTTACAGCTCGCTGAAAAACTGCCTTCGCCCATTTACACACCTTCTACTAAAGCGGATATCGGTCAACACGATGAAAATATTGATTTTTCAATGACTTGCAACTTAATCGGTCAAGATTTGGCAGAACAGGTGCGTGATGTCAGTCTTGAGATTTATCGTTGTGCCAGGGACTATGCTGCAGCGCGGAGCATTATCATTGCTGATACGAAATTGGAATTTGGTTTGGATGAAAATGGTCAATTAGTTTTGATTGATGAGGTTTTAACGCCGGATTCATCGCGTTTTTGGCCGGTTGATCAATACTTAAAAGGAAAGAGTCCTCCAAATTTTGATAAACAATTTGTGCGTGATTATTTAGAAACTCTGGATTGGGATAAAAAATCACCAGGTCCCATTTTACCCCAGGACATCATCAATAAAACCGCGCAAAAATATCGGGAAGCACAACAACGCTTAATGTAGGATAAATGCCATATTTGGCAACAGAAATCCGATTTTTGAAAAAATCGGATTTCTAATATGTTCAATGATATAGCATTTCCCGTTTGAATAAACGACATAACAAACCGTAAAGCGTTTTGATATATACTACTAACGGGTAATTTTTGGACTTTTTTTTTAAGTGAATGTATATAATACTCTGCACGGGCATAATATGGCATGTTATGTAGGGTGGGTAACGTCTTTTTGGTGCAACGGCATCATCGGTTAGGTGGGCAAAAAAACACTTTTAAAAAGTTAAGTTTATGCCCGTGCTGAGTATAACAAGTTTTCAAGGAGAAATAATTTTATCTGCAAAATCTGGATAGACTCGTTTAAAATCTTTTTCGTTTAGTGTCACAACATAATCAACATTGGCTTTTATGGCAGCCTTTAAAATTAAAGCGTCATAAATGACACCACCAATAATCTCCAATTCAGATAAATGCTTAATAACACTCATGTAGTCTTGTTCAGACAAAGTAATAACTTCAAAGACATCCAGGATGTTTTGCTGGATTAATTGTTGAGCTTCTTGGGGTGAAATACGGCGTGGATTAGCAGGAAAAATGGTGAGAATGTTATAAAGTTCAGCCAAAGAATGCGCCGAAACAACTCCCTTATCAATGCCATTTTTTACTCGTTGCAGCCTAGGTAGAGCGAGTGTTTGTTTTGGGTGAGATTCAATCAAAGCAGCCACCAAAGTCGAAGTATCAAATAAGAATTTTTTCATAATCCCACCTGTTGTAAGAGTTTTTCAGTTCGATGTTCACGTTCTTGCCGAACAATATCAGTCAGATCACACAATGGTTCAACTCTAGCCACCAATACCCCCCCTTTATCAACGAGTATAGATGGTTCCACATTTTTGCTGGAAGAGATTTCTATCGGTGGTATAATAGGTTGAACCTTCAAGATGATGGTTAAGTCGGTATTGGTAAAATCAAGAGGTACTTTCAACTGTAAAATACCATCTGAACCCACATGAGAATGTAATGTAATATTTTGCATCGTCTTAATCCTTTTCTCAGTTATCTGTTGGATATATCAATCATTTTTGCCAACTCGTTCTTGTTTATATCATCAGGATATACGCTTCAATCACACTTTGAATGAAGAATCTAAACGCGAATTATTATAGGACTTACGTATTGACAAGATAATAATTTTATGAAAAGGTTGGATTATTGGTGGTTGAAACCTGACAGGTTTTATAAACCTGTCAGCTTTGTCACTTCTCCGTATAATTCTGTTCTAAAAAATTAACTAAATATATCAATAAGATATAGATAAATATCCAAGCCACTAATAAATACCATACGAGCATAACTGATAAAAATTGAACCAGTAAGGCAGAAGCACTACAAGTTGCCATTAGAACATATTCCCATAATACGGTGCGCCTATGTCCCCAACCCACTTGGACTAATCGTTGATAATAGTGAGATTTATGTGCAAGCCAGATTTTTTCTCCATGCCATAAGCGCCGTAGTAAGGTGATAGTCGCATCAACTATAAAGGGTGAAAATAAAAGGAGTGCTACCCATAAAGGAAAAATTCCCGATCGGTTGCCCCATAAACTAAAGGCGGCGGCTAGGAACCCTAAGCTAGAGGCACCTGTATCGCCCATAAAAATCCGAGCGGGTGGAAAGTTAAATATTAAAAAGCCACAGGTGGCACTGGCAACAATTAAATTGATTATCATAAATAAAGGATGATCCGCTAACCAGCCTAGCACCGCAAAAGTGCCAAAACCAAATAGAGTCATCCCCCCAGCAAATCCGTCCATGCCGTCCATAAAGTTATAGAGATTAAGCATCCATACGGCAAATAAAAGTGATAGGCTGATTTGTAGCCAGGGCGGCAATGTCCAACTTATGCCCGGCAAAACTAAGTCAGTCAGCCAAAAATTACCTTGCCATAAAAATAAGTAAGTTGCTATAACATGCACTAACAAACGATATAAAACGGAAACAGGGTTGCAATCGTCTATAAAAGAAATAATAGCAATTAGTAAAGCACTGATCGCGATCCAAAAAAAATCTTGCCCAGGCAAATAGTACCAACACACAAAAGTAGCTGAAAATGTCAATCCCATTAAAATAGCAATCCCCCCAGTCACTGGAACCGGGCGAGTATGCAAGGAGCGGGCATTCGGTTTATCAAGAATACATAAAATATTTTGGGTGTGACTAAAATAGCCAGTCAATAATACTGACACCAAAAAAGCGACTACGATTAAGGTAAGAATCATATTATTTTTTTGAATGTAACGAATTTTACCATAGGGCGAACCTGCGTGTTCGCCCTCAAATATTTAAAATCCCATATCATTATCACTAAATGTTCTAGGATTATAACCAAAATCTTGGTAAGCGTTTGCATGATCAAAACATAAATCTTCATTCATGCGCGTTATCATAGCTGTTGATAAATGGGCATAAGCGGGCAACCAAGTGAGACTGCGAATCATCAATTTAAACAGGGGTAATGGGATGGATATAATGCGGGGCTTTTTACCTAATTGTTGAAAAATCGCTTTCACCATATCACGATAACTCAGCGTTTGCCCTCCACTTAAATTGTACGTTTTATGCACCGCGTTTAAAGAAGGGTAAGCTTGTATACAAGCTGCTGCTAAATCATCAGCATGAACAGGTTGACGTAGCCCTCTAGCTTCTCCAACAAGCGGAAAAAAACCATAACGGCGAATAAATTTGGCAATAAACGTCACATTTTTATCAATACCTGCACCATAAATTAAAGTTGGGCGAAATAAAGTTGATGCGATGCCACGCGCCTGACAAGTCGCTATTGTTTCCGTTTCAGCCTCCATTAATTGTGCGGCGACTAGTCGTTCACTTGGTTCGGAAGAAGTCGCTTTTGTCAAACAACTGGTTGAGCTAAACGCAATCACTCGTTTTAAGGGCGCATTTTCAGGTAAACGTGTCAGTAATGGTGGTAACAGTGGCAGGGGGGCAATATGAAATAATAGACTGGATTGGCTAATAGATAAGGATGAAGTGTGTAAATCTTTTTTCTGCCAAATCACTTGAGCGCTAATCGGTGGTGTTTGCCGGCTAAGGGCTATCACTGTTAAACCAAGTGATTGTAAGCGTGGTAATAAAAATCGCCCGATTTGACTTGTTGCACCGGTGACGTAAGCTATTGTAGTAATGGAATTGGTTGACATGTATTTTGTAAAAGTTTGCATTTTTTTATTGATTATGTTCTAATGTTCGCCATTAAATATATTATTTCGTATCTATCCGGAAACGGGTTAAAATTTTCGTGACACCTTTGGAAGGTAAGTATGATTGAATATGAGTTAGCAAAAGTAGGTGGTGCTAAGATGCTTGGAAGTGCTATTTTTTTACCAAGTTTTGCCATCTTGATAGTGGGAGGGATAATTGCATGGCAACTTCATGAAAACAGAAAATATGCTTGGGAAATGCAAAAAATAGCAAATTCCAAACAGAAAGAAATATTTACAAATCTGAAAAATAATCTTGATGTTTTAAATGCCGAAAGGCACAAGCTTTCATTTCAGATAACTCAGCTTCAAGATAATTTTGGGAAGCTTGATAAAATGAAAGCTTCCACAAAAGAAGACATTCCTTTAGGTGCTTTTCTTAATGAAGCCTCTAAGCCCACAAACAATTCACCTAAATTGGCTATGCTTAAAAAGCTCGTTGACGATAATGTTGAATTGAGAAAGATAATTTAGTTTTATTCTTCACTCAGTAATGAAATTTAATATAAGGAGATGTAATGGCGAATATTTTTTACGTTGGAATTGATTTGGGTACCAGTCGATCTTCCATTGCAACATCAACCGGTAAGCGCATATCAACAATTAGCTGCGTTGGATATCCCAAAGATGTTATTTCCAGAAAAAGAGTTGGCAAAGACTATCTTTTTGGAGAGGAAGCTTTAGAAAATAGGCTATCTCTGAACATGGTTTGGCCACTTGCTGATGGGGTTATTCGTGAAGACGAAAAATCTCTTGAAGCGACTAGGCTTGTTCTCAAACATATTATTGCACAGGCGATTTCTGAAAAACAGGAATCAGATAAAATTTACGTTGCAATTGGTGTACCAGCCCAAGCTAACATTAATAATAAGAAAGCGATCATAGAGGCAGCCAAAGGCTTTGTTGATAAACTGCTTATTGTCAGTGAAGCTTTTACAGTTGCCTATTCCATTGATCGGTTCGACGAATGTCTTATTGTAGACATCGGTGCAGGTACCACTGATTTATGTCGAATGCATGGTTCCATTCCTGACGAAGATGACCAAATAACGCTTAATATTGCGGGAAATTTTCTGGATGGCGAACTGACAAAAGCGATTCTCAAAAAGTTTCCTGATGTCCAAATTAGTCCACAGATTATAAAGCGTATCAAGGAAAAATACGGTTACGTTTCTGATGTTTCTGAACCCATAAAAGTCACTTTGACTAAGCGAGGTATTTTTGCTGAATATGACATTACAGATATTCTCAGGGAGTGCTGTTTGAAATTAACCAATCCTATTAGTAAAGCAATACAGGATATGGTAGGTACGTTTGATCCAGATTTCCAGGAAAAGCTTCGTAATAACATTATTCTTGCCGGTGGCGGTTCTCGACTCAAAGGAATTGACATTGCTGTAGAAAAAAGTCTCCTAGAATATGGTGGAGGAGATGCTGATTGTGTACATGACGCTGAATATTGCGGAAGTGTAGGCGCATTAAAAATGTGCATAGAAATGCCTGAAGAATATTGGGAAAAGATATAGTCAAATTGATGTATGTTGGAGCCTAAAGCTTTAGCTTTGGGCTGCCATAATAACTCTTTGATTTAAAAGGATTTTAAATATTTTAACTCACATAAGATTAAGACCACATTCATCCGAAAACCCCCTCGATTTTAATTCCTAACCATTAATCATTAAGTATGCTCAAATCGGAACTTATCCTGCCCCGTTTGAAAAAACGGCGTGATCAAATTATGCCCTTGGCTTTGCCGACTGATTATCATTATTTAAACATTGCTAACGATCTCATAAAGTTAGTCAAAGCTAATGTGGGGGATAGCCGAGGCGAGTTAGCTGATGCGTTGCGAGCTTATGAAGGGGATAGTTTAGATTATCGTATTATTCGTGGTTTGGCAAATGTGTTAGAAAAGCGTTGTGTTTTTGGTAATGAGTCACCTGTTAATCCTATTGAGTTACGGGCTGCACTATTTACTCAGGGACCGGTCACTGTGAAAAATGATTTATTGAGTACCCTGACGCGGACTCAAGCAGTGGCAGAAATGGCGGCGCAATTTAATATAACAACTGAACAAGTTGAGCAAGCTTTATTTGCTGATTTGATGGAAGAAAGAATTTTATTAGGTATAGAAGAAATTTTAACGCCATTTGATTTAATCGCCCGCTATAATTTAGAAGTCGCACGCGGTTTATTATATTGGGCAAGTGAAGTTGATATTATTGTACGCGATAGTTATAAGGATTTATTCAAATATATTAAACTGTTTAAATTAATGCATACGATTTATCCGATTCCACAGCAGGGATATAATATTATTTTGCATGGTCCCATATCGCCCTTTGTTAAGTCAACAATTCGTTATGGGTTACAATTTGCCAAATTTTTGCCTGCACTTTTACTCGGAAAAACATGGCGCATGGATGCTGATGTGCGGCTTCCGAATACCGGTCGCACTTGGCATTATACTTTAGATGATAGTACACCATTACGCACCCATTTTAAGGCATCAGGTTTATTTGATAGTGGATTAGAAGCGGATTTTGCAGCAGAATTTGAAGTGAAATATGGGAGTGCAAAGCGAAAATGGGAATTAGCGCGTGAGGATGAACTGATTATTGTTGGTGACACGGTGATGATACCCGATTTTTCTTTGACACACTGTAAAGATGGACGACGCGCTTTAATAGAAATTATTGGTTTTTGGCATCCACAGTATTTGCAACGAAAATTGCAAAAAGTCCATCAAGCAAAGCGCAGCGATCTGATTTTATTAGTTTATGAAAGTGCTAATGTTGCTCCTGGCGTTTTTGAAGAGGTATCGGTGGGTGAAGTACTTACTTTTAAGAAAAAGCCGGTACTCAAAGAAGTATTAGCAGCGGTAGAAAGATGCGCTGTTACTCAGGGACAAGACTGAAGGTTGCCCCTGACTTTGAAAATATACGCCCAAAGCAAAAGCTTTGAATTTTAACCTCGTTTTACCATTTTTTCTCTAACAATCTGCAAGAAAAATTGGAGTGCTTCTATATAATCATCCGGAATGTCACTTGCAATCACATTTTCCTGACTACCATCATGGCAATGTTTTGGAAATGTAGGAATAAAATTCCATTTTTTATGTGGTGCGTTATCATGCCGATAAATAAAATTGTTCTGCCCAAAAGAATGCCAATGATAGGAATATCGTCCATCAAGTGTGAGCCAAATATCTATGAATGTTCCATCAATTAGGAAAATCCTTAGTTTTTGAGCACGCTGTGTCGGCGTAAAAATAACATCAGCGGACACAACAATATCGTTGAAGTCATGTTCAGCAATAGATGCCTGATTTTGATAGACGGTTAAGATCATCTTGAATCCCTTGAATTTCTTGTTCCAAATTTTTTAAATCAATGAGTTCTTCCCAAGTGGGATGTTCAGGTAAGATGCCCTGTTTAATTTTCTCTTCCAATTCATTAGCGTTTGTAACGGCATACCTTGAAAGGCTCTCAAATCTCTCATGCAAAAATTCCTGTTTACGATGTAATAAATAAATTTTGAGGCTATCTTGTAATAATTGTTCTGATGAAATGAAAAATTTTTGTGCGATATTTTCATAAGTTTTTTTCATCATTTCCATGATTTTTCTCCTTTATGAATGACTATTGTAGCATAACATGTTATTAGAGTTATTTCCAAATGAGGGCTTTTACGAACGGGTGAAAATTCAGAAACCAATTTAAAAAAGCAAAAATCGCATTTTTTTTAAATGCTATTTCTTTTATACCCTAAATCTGATAATAACAACTATAATTAATTTATCTTTACGACGGTGAAATTTCAATATAAAGTTTAAAAAACATTTTATGATAATATATTTCAATTAATTACAACAGGGCAAAATTTTTTGGTTAATTG
>QNES01000136.1 GCA_003645255.1 Gammaproteobacteria bacterium | reverse complement strand
TTCCTTTTCACAAAAATGACTGCCTTGATCGCATCACCAAGCAATATATCGAAAATTTAGAAAAGTATATGGAAGATTTAGATGTTTAATTTATCTGTTATCAGTAAATATGACTATGTTGGTTGCAAATAGTCAGGTTTTCGTATTTCTTCTAAAACCGAAAAACCAAGTTTTTAAAAACTTGGTTTTTAAAATCTTAACAAATTTGATAATTTGTGTGAAGTATAAACGAACTGATGAGTGAAAAAAATAGGTTATCCCATTTTGAAGTCACTTGTGCCATCCCTAGAACCGGTAGAACCTTTGAAAATTTTTTAACTCATTTGAAAACGCTTGGTGTTAATAAAGAAGAAATAGATAAAATATTAGATATTTCTAAACAAAGTAAGTCGGTTAGTCATGTTGACTTTGATAAAGCTTCTCAATTCCTTCAATATGCAGTACAACAAATGCCTTGCTTTGGTTTATTTGTTGACCGTAAACGAAGTAAACGCCCTTACCGAGTCGGTTTTTTAGGTACGGATTGGATAATAGGTGATGTTTGTGTTCGTATAGAGGGTGAAGAACCTCATAATGGTTCTTCTTTAATTAGATTGGATGAAATTGACTGTGCTGTGGTTGGTTTGGATGAACTTTTAACTGTGACGCAGTATTATTTGCATAATCCCACTTTAGTCACAAAATGGGGAATGTATAATTATAATATAGAAAAACCTACCAATATACGTATCGCTGGCTCCGCACAATTAACTCGTTATAATCCCGTGTTAGGGCAAGACGTTCAAGATATGGTTGGATTTTTTTTGATTTCTAAAGCGAAAACGCTTAAAACAAAACTGTCTTTAAAAAAACAAACTCCCAACTATCCTAGTGATTTCTTAAGCCATTTATCAGAAAATGGTCAACGAGTGTTTGTTAAAGGGCGGTATGCAGGCATTGTGAGTACTGCTTATCCGAATCTCAAAATTATTTCGGTGGAAGATGTAGAAGATGCGGTTATGCAGGCAGAAGCCGGTAGTGTGGGACTTGAGATTGTTCAAACAGGCAATACGTTGAAAAGAAAAGGGTTAATCTTACATGGGGCTCCTTTATTTTTGTCTGAAAGTCTTTATGTCGTTGATTATTATAGATATCTTAAAAATCCTTCACTTCAAAAATTTATCCAGCGTTTAAATCCCGTTGGTTATTTTGATGAACAACGCATAAAACAATTTGCGTTTTGGTATCTTGCTTTAGAAAAAAATTTAGGCAATTTATGGATTAACAAACCTTCTATTGCTGAACTTTTCTGTGATGCCCAGGATCCAAAACATGGCTTACGCCCTTATCGACTCCAAACTCGCTATTGGAAACCCCATGATGTTTACAAGCAAAATGAAGCCGTTGCCCTGGTTTTGGATGCCAAAAATAAATTACAAGCTTATTATGAGATGTATAAATAAAGGGCTACCATTTAACAGTTATTTAAATAGCACCTCGCGTTGAATTGTTGGATAAAAAATGAAATTTTCTATTTTAACTTCTCCCTGGTAGAGCCAACCCCGTTTAGCTTTGATACCAATTTCTGTTGTTCCTGATAATATCATTTCAAATTCAGAATCTGGATTACCGATGAGGTTAAACATAAGTAGTAACCGGGCGATAGTTTGGGCTTCATTTTTACCCACATTGACATCCAACATTTCTTCTGTGAATTTTTCACTGCCCTCCTGACTGGCAGGAAAAAGTATTTCTGCTGGTTGGGTATTGCCTAAATAAATTTCTTTGCCATTACCATCTTTAAAGGTGAGATCAAAGTTAGCATTTTTAAATTTCAATGCTGTTTTAGCGGAGGTGCTAAATTGTACGATAACTTCTGCCCTAAAGTTATTCTCATTTTGTTTGATCTTGATACTCTTTATCGCTTTAATATCAAGCTTGTCAACGATATCAATAGACAGGGCATAGCCTGTTTGTAAAGCAAACAAGTATAAAATGAGAATGACTGCCATTTGTAAAATGGAATAACGCATTCTTAACTCCAATTAAGATTTAACAATTAAGATTTAACAATTAAGAATTAACAATTAACTAAAACGCCAACGTAATGCCACATATCCCCCAATAAAAAAGATTAAGCTGGTACAAAATAGGTACAATAATGGAGGCCATAAATAGCCCATTTCTATATTTCCCCATTTTCTGGGTTTAAAAAACGAACTAACCAAAGAGGTATTTTCTGCTTTGAGCAGGTCCAATTCTCCCCGACTTTTGGGATTGATCTGTAATTTCAAAATGCCCCCTTTTGCATAAGCGTCCGTTGTCAAAATCGCTTCAAAAGCCCATCTTTGCACTGTCACCGCACTTAAAACGTTAGCCATGTAAGATGCTATGGTGTTACCCTGTTCCAAATCTACCAATGGTCTAAGTAAGCCACCAAATAGTAATTGAGGTATCATCAATAAGGGTACTAAAGTGAGGGCGACACGGTAACTGGTTACGATGCAGGATATAAATAAACCCATTGAGGCGGAAGCAAAGGCGGCTATCCACAATATAAGCCCAATTCCTATCGTATGGGTCCAGGATAATTCCAATAAAAATGGCACAACCATTATAGCGAGCAAGCTAGTTTGTAAGCCTAAAACGACACTTAAAACAAAAATTTTCGCCGCTAAATAGGGAGAAATAAATAAATAAGAGCGACTTTCTCTTTTTAAAACAGGTTGCTCGGTGACAATTTCCTTGCAAGAGCCCATGATACCAAACCAAATACTTGCCGCGACTAACAAGAAATAAACACTACCTCGCCGCATACTGGCTATATCGCTAATCAGTTGCATATCGCCCATTAATTTTTGTAAGGTGATATGAGACAGTGGCACATTTTTGCGATTAAAAAACGGTTTGATTTCTTGTTCTATATAATCATGTCGCAAGGTTTCATCCATTTTATGAGCCAGAAATTTGGCATATCGGTGCAATTTGTCAATATGAACCGGTTTATGAGCCTGTTCTAACGGTTCTTTCATGACACCAAAATAATAGAGTATCCGCGCCGCTTCATCAAAGCTTTGTTTATCCCGATCAAAATTATAAAACGCGCCAATAATCAGAATGGCAATAAGTGGCACTTGAAGAATTATTAATGAAAGATTAAGTTTATCAGCAAAAATAACTCTAAAATTTCGTTGTATTAGAACTATCCATTGCGACAGTAATAATCTAAAAGTGGTTTTCGGAAAACGTTGGGACATTTGATGGCAATTAACCTGTTAGCTGCAAGAAATACGATTTTTAAAAAAATCGTATTTCTGATGGCAATTAACCATTAACCATTAAAAAACATTAATCCTGAATATGACAAGCAGTCGATTGTAATACGTAAATAGGAGATAAACGTTTTGCGGGAGGAATACTAGCGTTTAATGCTAATCCGACATTGCGCGAAACACTAATATCTATTTTGAAATCAGCCAGAGACAATAAGTCTTTATCTGGGAATTTACGAACCTCCTCTATGCGGTCGCATTTAAACCAACTCACAATATGAGAAGACGAATCCTCTAAAGGTTCAATGACATGAACATTAGGCTGCTCAACAAAAGGACATGGAAGATCAGTGTTAAAATTCGAGTTATCATTCCATTCAGAGACTCTTATCCTAAACGGTACTTTTTTGCCTAAACCAGCGTACTCTTTGCACTCATTGTTTATCCGACTTTCTGAGTAGTAAATATACATCCAAAACGGTTGTCCTGATTCAGGAAATGTATGTGGACGATAGGATTTACTACGTGAATACGCAAAACTGAAGTAAGGCATACAAGAATTGATCCACTCATCTCTCATTGCCTGAATCCAATCCCCACAAGGGGCGGTTGTGTAAATAAATGAATTCATTGATTATATACTCAAAGTTAGTTAAGTAGGGGCAATCCCTTGTGCTTGCCCTTCGTTGTTATATTTCTTTAATATAAAAAAAACTAAGATAAAGATAATGCCAATGGCATTATCAAATGAAATTGCTCTTTCATTTGTCTCCGTTCAAAAGATTCAGTCACCTGATTACTATAATACGAATTATCTAAAATTTCTAGTAAATATTCAGCAGGATTTCGATCCGCACACGAAGTTCCAGTGACTGATTCAAAATATTTTGTCGCTTCGCGACTCCATCCATAGTAAGCTACCGTACCGTCATGATTCATCAACAATAAATTATCAAAACGTTCATAAGTATCACGACTGGGCTGGTGTATAGTCGCAATCGTGGTTAACTCATCCAGTTGTGTGATAGATTGTAACAATCTCACAATTTTATCGGCATCGACTGAAGACAATCCTGATGTTGGTTCATCTAACAATAAAATCAAGGGCATCGCGATCAATTCATGAGCTAAATTTGCTCTTTTTCGTTCACCACCGCTTAAACCGCGAATGCCAGATTCTGAAGATCCGATGACAGTATTTAAGAATTTATTTAACCGTGCTTTATTAAAACCCAAATTTTGACAAGTTTGACGAATAATATGTTCTCGTATTTCCTGAGTTAAACCAATAAATTGTAATTTCAAACAATAATTTAAAGATTGATAAACGGTTAACTCAGGGATCATCATATCATCTTGTGGCAAATAACCTAATCCTTCTCGCACTTGACTATAATTATGATGAACATTAATAGGTTGTTTATCTCTCATCACAAAAACTTGGCCAGTTGTCGGGGTACGATAACCATTGACCAAATCAAGTAATGTGCTTTTTCCACAACCGGCAGGACCCATAATTGCCGTCATTGTGCCCTGTTTTGCACGTATATAAGCCCCTTTGCAAATCCATTCTTTTTTTAACGGTTTATAATATAAAGCAGTGGTTTCTAATCCAACGCGGGGTCGCCCTCGAAACAATTGAGCATCAATACCAACCGGTGTTTGACCTAATTTTATCTCATTATGACTCGTCGTTTTTTGGATAATTTCTGCCCATGTTTTTTTAGGCAATCGACGACCATCCAGGAAAGTACCCGCTTTAGAATTTAGATCATGAATAAATAGGCGATCTCGAACCCTTTTTAGAATAGCATGTTTTTTCGCAATGCCAGGCACTTCTACTGTCGTTAAGCGAATATCACAAGCCCGACTGCTACCAATTAAAATTTCAAAATCCCCACTGAGACCAACAGATTTATCACTTTTGCCCATCTCAGTTATCAGTTATCAGTAATGTATGTAAATGAGATAAGTTGTTAAAATTTGTTGGGCGACAGAAATTGGTAAGAATTCTTTAAACGGCTGAAATTTGGATTTTTATGTAGGGTGGGCAAGTCTTTTTTTGCCCACCAACAGTTAAAAAAAAGTCCAAAATTTACCCGTTAGTAGTATACGTTTCAATCCGATTTCTAGAAACTTCGTTCTTGTGGAAATGTTATTTTTTGGAAAGTCCCATGAGTTGACGTTCCTTCTCAATTAAATAATTAAGAATTATCATCTGTCTTTTCCCTCCGCCTAAACGGTATTTACCATTAACAATGATGGAGGGTACACTTCTGACCCCATACGTTTTGGTTAGAAACCTAGCCCGCTTCATTTTAGCCTCAACCCCAAAGGAGTTATAAGTATCAGTAAAGTCCTCTTCACTCACACCATACTGAGCAAAAAAATCCTGTACTGCCTTTACGCTGTTCCTTAACCGAGGTTTTTTGTCATGTACCGCTTCAAAAAGAGGCGTGTGGACTTGATTGAGAATACCTAACGCCTCTGCCACGTAGTAGGCTTTTACTAACGGTCTCCACCTATTTTTAGCACCAAAGACAGCCGGCATCTGTATAAACTCCACATAATCCGGCGTTTTTTCATGCCAGTCCTTCAAATAATCTCTATCAAAGTAATAACAATGTGGACAGGTGTACCAAAACAATTCGACCACTTCCACTTTATCTGAAGTGCTAGTTGGCTGTGGAGGATCGATTAAATCATATTGCCCGGCATAAGGATCATTGGTAACTTCATTAGCCCCCCCATGTATCGGAAGTAAAAAGAGACTGCTTGTGGTTAGGCAAGCCAGTATTAATCTTGCGGTTGTCGATAATTTCATGAGTGATTGATACCTATATTCATGATGGGTTTTAGATCTGACAGGTTTTTTTAACCTGTCAGTTCTGTTGTTATATAAAAAACCGAAAGTTTGACCGTGCCTAGTATAAGCCTTGCATATAATTTGTCACCGCATGCATTTCCTCATCAGACATTTTTGAGGCTATATCACGCATAATGGCAGCATTACCTTCAGGTTTGCGTATTTCAGTTTTGTAATCCTTCAATTGCTTTTCGCTATATTGAGCATGTTGCCCATTTACAGCGGGATATTTAGCTGCAGGATTACCTTTACCCTGAGGACCATGGCATGCTATACAGGCAGGTACCCCGGTTTCTTTATTGCCACCACGATAAAATTTTTCGCCTGACTTAACCAAATCTGGATCGGCTGAACCGATTTTATTGGTTTGGCTAGAAAAATAGGCTGCCAAATCAAGCATGTCTTGTTCACTTAGTGGCAATGCCATAGGAAACATTGTTGGATCTTGACGGTTCATTGATTTGAAAGCATTTAATTGTTGGACAATATAGCTAGTATGTTGTCCTGCCAGTTTTGGCCATAATGGGTTAAAACTATTACCATCAGCACCGTGACAAGATGCACAAAGAAGCGATTTGGTTTTTCCAGCCGCCGCATCACCTGTTAAATCAGCATTTGTCGCGTAAACGACTGAAGTGCTTAAAGTTAAAATACTCAGAGCGAGTGTTAATTTTTTCATTCGCAAGTCCATAAGTTAAAACGAATAATAAAAATGAAATATTATACCGAAAAATAATAAATTGTAAACGGTAATCACTAATAGCTGATCACTGAATGCCCTAACTTTTCCACCATGACACGTCTAACTCACCTTTTATCTTTTGAACTCGCTTGCTGAGTTTGTTAAAAAAGTGATAGCCTGTTTCCTTTTCCACTTCTTTAACTGACATCACGTAATTCCATAATTGGTTAGCTTTGACGTTCTCGTTAGGCAAAATAAACCCGATACAACGTTTATGTTTGAAGGAATAAACGACTTTGTAAAAACTTTTTGGAACTGGAATATCATTAATATATTCCGGTTTGTCATCATACAATGGACCAGTAGTAATGGCTAATTTACCTTTAGTCTGCGTCCAACCTCGAATAACCCCTTCCAGACTTCCCCATGCCTGGCGATTCAATTTAGGATTTTGCAACACAATATTTGACATCAAAAACGTTTCATTGTTGCTATGACGACTAAAATCAATTGCCGCATTTGGTGCCAGGTGACCTTTATCATAACCGGTGTTCCTAAAATCACCTGGTTGAACCCGGTATTTTTCGGGTATATCAAGGTCCGCTTCAAAACAATCACCTCTATCTACATCAACCCCAATAGAATGTTTGGAGATAATGTATGCTGACCATAATGCCGCCTTGTATTGATAGCTATAACCAATACTATAACCATCACGATCAAGCGCCTTATCTGTTTTGCACGGTTCACCCAATTTTCTATGGTTCCGCAATGCAAATATCCAAGTATAGGTTTGATGGCGGTTAGGCCACAAATAAGCAGAAAATACATAATGTGCGCCTGCCCCAGCAATCGCGCTACCTACACCAACTAAAATACATTTTTCCATTATCACCTACTTTTATTCACTAAAAAATACTATTTATAAAATAATTATAATTTTAATTCTTAATTTAGTTTTAATTTGAAAATATCAAGTTAAAACTAATAAGATTAAGAATTAGAATAAGATAATAAAAAGTTGTAACTGATAACTTATAATCAATAACAGAAATCAAGCTTCATAACGTGGTAGCAATTGAATCGTATCATTCATCCAAATATTCACAGCCTCCTGTAATGATTGTCGCATGTGTTTTTCCCATTCTTCTTGAGTCACGTTCAATGCTTCACGCACATCAGCTGTGAATGTATCACGCTGTGTCAGTTCTACTCCCTGGTTAATGGCAAAATCAATTCCCAATCCACCGAAGGCACCAATGGCAGTTCCTATCGGACCCCCTAAAGTGCCTATTGCACCACCAGCACCAACAAGCACTGCTTTAGATACAAAGGGAGCGGCTAACTTAGCAAAAATACTTTTACTGGCAGCACCAGCAACTGCTTTAGTTGCTACACCTTTAGCCGCCGTACCAGCTACCGTTTTACCCACCGCAGCACCACCTACTGCGAGTGCAGCCCCCATGGCTGCTCCTTTTGGACCCTTTTCATATTCTGCCATATTGATTTTATTAAATTGGCTTTCCCAATCTAACACAAGCACCGTATTTTCCGCAGAGGGCATTTCAAGATGAGTTGTATATTTTGACACAAATGCTTGAAAATCTGTTTGCATTTTTGATAAGACATTAACATAATCACTATGTGTCGTTTGCAATGCGGAACGATAGACTGCCTGTAATTGGGGATCCGTCACTTCTGGACGCAGCACAATATTTTCATAATGCTTATGCAAATATTTTTCAACGTCATACGACACAGCTTCCGAAACACTGGTTGCTTCAGTACTAAATACATGTCGTGTGGCAGAAGTCGTCGCTTCCCACAAAATTTTATAGGTTGTCGTATAAGCAAAATACCAATCAGCAAATCGGTCAATACGTTCACGCAGACTATCAAATACAATAGTCAGTGCCTGGTGTAATTGTGTTTCTGTTTGTACCAATAATTGACTTCTCGCTTTTTCTAAATGAGCAACCTGTTGATTGACAAACTGTGAATAGTCTTGTGCATCAGCAATGACTCGTACTTTTTTTCCTTCTTTATTCTTATATACTAAAGTCACTTGGGGGCGTACTTGGGATCGTATACCTGTTTTCACCATCGACTCATCTAAATGCACCGCTTTATCCTGAGCCAAGCGCATTAAAAGGCTATCATACCATTGCCGCCCAAACGTGAGGGCTACAAATACCAATACAATAATAATGAACATCCATATAAAGGATGAAAACAGTCGCGCCAAACAGCCACGTTTGGGAGGGGGTATTACGGGAGGCAACTGATTAACGGTGGAAATATATTCCCCGGCTTCTATGGAAGAAAGTTGATCGTTAGTTTTCATTTTTAGTTGGGGGAATGGGGAATTTATACCATTTTTTCAAAAAATGGACTTGCCTGTTTTTAAAATCGATGAATATAAGATAAATCCAAACTCACATCAACCGCTTCATCATTTAAACCAAAGGTGACAGCGGATTGTAGAAAACGTTTTCTATCTAACGCATAGATTATACCCGTTTCAAACAACATAGGCTCACGGGCAGAGCCTAGTATTTTGACATTATCGTGTTTCGTATCCGTTTGGTAAATGCCTAATAATTGACTAAATCCGGCTAATTGATAATTAATAGAAAATCCCATTCCAAAGCGATAAGTTAAACTATCGCCCGGTGATACCCGTACTCCATCATTGAAAGTATTAGCCAAAGTATGTGTATAAGCCATACCCCCAAACAAGGTTGCCGGGTCATAAGTTCTTACCAGGGTTAAACCGGTCGTGATACGCCAATGCCCACTACCAAGCGGAACGTGATCAGAGTCGGTAGGATTGGGTTCATGACCCGTTGGGGCAGTGACATTGAATAATCCAATCATATCCGGAAAATTTTTATCCTCCTTTCTTAGGAGATAACTAAAACCAGCTCGGATATCGCTGATACCTAGGGCATTGTTTTTATTAAAATCAGAATCTGATGATGATGTTTGCTCCGCCCAACTGAGGGGAAGATTAATAAAAGCTTCTAATCTATTCGTGAATCCGTAATGATATGCGAAGGGAAATGTTAGGGTACGTTGACGCACCCCATTAGCTAAATCATTGGAGTAGTTCAGGGCAAATTCTATTTCTTGTTCACCCGCTTCTAACAACACCGCCGTTTTTTGTAAAAGGAGTCGTCGCAATTTTTCATCATCTTTTTCACCTACCGTTTCCGGGGAAGTACTTTCAGAGCTACCCGGTTGTGGTATCCCTCCCAAACCTTTTCCTTGTAAATTATCCCAGGTGGAAATCCAGTTTTCTGAAAAAATAGATTTTTTTGACTTGATGGTGGAAATGTTTTTTATATCTACTAATTGTAGAGTGAATTCACCCAAATTTTGAGATTGCAAAAAAATCACGCCATCTTGTGTACTATTCAAAGTACCAATGAGCCGTTCACCTGAATATAGCTCAACCATCACCGGCTGAACCACACGCAGTCGTAATATTTGCGAACGTTTCATATCTAATGTCGTTTGATAGGGCGTTGCAAAGGTGCAAATCCTGGATGACAAATGGACAAAATGACCGCTAATGCGATCACCATTATTAAGATGTATCTCATCTGCATAAATATGATGAGATAGGAAAAATACTAAAAATAATATTTTACGCCTGAGTTCCTGATAGTGAGTCATGATTAGGCATTTTTAAAGTAAGGATTGAAGAAATAGTATTTCTTTTAGTCTGAAAATTATACTATTAAATGTTCTGAACATTAAAGAAATCCGATTTTTTTAAAAATCGGATTTCTAGCGAGAAATTTTATAAACCCAATATTACCCGAAATGATTCCCCTTCATCAATAAAATCAATATTTCTATTCAATTCTTTTGCTTCACGATACACCATTGGTAATCCCCTTCCTAGTTTATCCATATAGCCTAAGTTTTCCATAAAGCGTACTAATAGTGGATTGCGGGCGTAGCTGGTGCCAACAATCAGTTTTTCCACACTGACAGTATTGGGAAGCCTACCTGGGCTTATAAACTCAATTCGATCTTGAAATAGAAATACGCGGATTTGTGAGCCGGTGATACTGTAATTTCGATGCACACAGGCATTGACGAGCAATTCGCGGAAAATTTTATCGGAATAGTGAGGAGCTTCTATTCTTTTTGTTCCTTGCAATGTTGAGGCGATGGGTAGGTTGGCTTTAATGGCTGCTAATGTATTATCCACTTGCCTGGGTAAATTGCCACCCAAAAATTTTTTATCTCGCAAATCGCCATTGATTTCATTTCCCTTGAAATGGGCAAAAGTGATACCTGCCTGGGGTAGGGAGCGTTCTGGCGCAATACCAAATATCAACAGCCCACCAACTGTGGTACATGCCTGTTTTCCTAAAATATTGCTGGCTTGGAGCAAACGTCGTTTTTCAGATTCGCTTTCTTCGGTAAAGTGAATTTGATAGCGGGTAAAATAATCTGCCATTTCAGAATAATTTAAATTTTTTTCACTAACCGAATTTAATTCAATCAGATCATAATGAAATAGCCCTGATGCTTGAAATAGGAGAATCAGTTCTTCACGCGAAGCGATTCGTTTGGTTGAGCCTACTCGGATATAGTAGCGATTTTGGGAAGTATAATAAGGGCGATCAACTCCCTTTGGGATGGTAATACGCGCAACTCTTTGTTTTTCAAAGATATTTTCTTGATAATGTAGATTGATGGGCGGAATAACACCGGTTCGCCCAATATTCATTATATCTTCTTCAAAAGAACGCGATAATCCGGTTATTTTTCGATCATCACCAACACCTAGCCAGATTTCACCTCCTTCAGCATTGGCAAAAGCCACTATTTCTTCCGCTAAATTTTTAGAAGAAACTTGCTGAGTTTTAAATTCTATATATTGGTTTTCAGTTTCAGGAATATTTATCATGATTTTTGATAAAACGAATTTTTTAATTAAAAGGTAGTGGTGGGTTTCCTACCCACCCTACAATTTTCCCGATCTTTTAGGGCTGTTAGAAATCCAATTTGTGTAAAAAATCGAATTTCTTTTAATCGCTAAATTATAACTTATCCGGATCTATTCCGAGTTTTCGCAACTGTTCAGCCATTTTGGCTGCATTTTGTTGCGCCAATTCTTTTTCTTGACGCTCCTGCTCGGCTCGCTGCAACGCCAATTCTTTTTCACGACGTTCTTGCTCGGCTCGCTGCAACGCCAATTCTTTTTCTTGACGCTCTTGCTCCTTTTCCAGCAACACCTTTTTATAATCAGGAAAAACAAATTTTTCATACACCGGATCACACGCCATTTCTTTTTGCTCAGGGCGACGATGTAAATCTTCAGGGCGAAATTGAAAACCCGGTAATACGGATGATTGAA
>QNES01000135.1 GCA_003645255.1 Gammaproteobacteria bacterium | reverse complement strand
CCTGCCACTTGAACACTAGCTAAGTTGACTCTAGCTGTACGACATTATACTCAAAAAATAGAATTTGTCCCGAAAAGATTTTTGTTAACTTTCGAGGTTTCTGTTTTTCTACGAAAAACAGAAACCTCGAATCGATAAAGATGAGACTTATTTTTGTTAAATTTTATGAGTTTTTGTTAATAAAAAATTTACCTCACTTTGGTTAGATTAAAAGCCAACGGATTTTAACCTAAATCAAGCACCCAAATTTTGGGCGACGAAGTCCCAATTAACCAAATTCCAGAAGGCTTCCACATATTTGGGACGCGCATTACGATAATCAACATAATATGCATGTTCCCACACATCACATGTGAGCAAAGGTTTATTTTCACCCGTCAACGGCGTTCCTGCATTGCTGGTACTTTCAAGTGCCAAAGTTCCATCTGGTTTTTGAACCAACCAAGCCCAACCTGAACCGAAGGTGGTAATAGCGGTTTTAGAAAAATCTGCCTGGAAGGTTTCAAAAGAACCAAAGTCACGCTTAATGGCTTCAGCAAGCGCACCTGTTGGTTCACCACCCCCTTGTGGACTTAGACAATTCCAATAAAAACTGTGGTTCCAAACTTGCGCGGCATTATTGAAGATGCCTCCGGAAGCTTTACGAATAATATCTACCAAAGCGAGGTTTTCAAATTCAGTGCCACCAATAAGATTATTCAGATTAGTCACATAAGTTTGGTGATGTTTACCATAATGATATTCCAAAGTTTCTTCGGAAATATGGGGTGCCAAGGCATTTTTGGCAAACGACAACTCAGGTAATGTATGCATACAGTTCTCCATTATTTAGGAATGGAACCAAAATAACTTGTGCAAATATAATGATGAGCCACCTGCGGCTCGATTCGAACCGTTGGTGAATAAATGCCCAAGTTATTTTGTAACTTAATAAAATTAAGTTTTCACAACTCTATAAATAATGACATAGATCAATTTTTCAAGGCTGCTTGATGCAATATTTTAAATATTATAGTGATCAACAGGATATTGAACATTATAAAAAATAACACATTTTTCAAAAACAGTATTTCTTTATAGCTGGTTTGAAAATATTATGGTTTTTCAATTCTTTCTTCGGGTAATTCACCTACATTAAAAAATGCTACCTGTTCTTCCAATTTTTGGGCTTGTTCTTTCACCAAATTGCCAGTTGAAGACGCTTCACCAGCTAAAGCTGCATTTTGTTGTGTCACATTATCCATCTGAAGCATAGCCGTATTTATTTGGTGGATACCCGCCGATTGTTGTTGAGTAGCGGCAGCAATTTCTGAAATAATATCACTAACCTTTCTGCTGGAAAATACAATTTTATCAAGGATTTCTCCAGACTGATTTGCCAGTTTAGTACCTTCTTCTACTTTAACTGTACTGTCTTGTATTAAAGCTTTAATCTCCTTAGCAGCCTTAGCACTGCGTTGCGCCAGATTCCGAACTTCAGTCGCGACGACTGCAAAACCCCGCCCTTGTTCTCCAGCATGAGCTGCTTCTACAGCGGCATTTAAAGATAACAAATTGGTTTGGAAAGCAATTTCATTAATCACACCTATTATATCGGATATTTTTTGACTGCTTTGGCTTATTTTAGCCATAGCCTGTATGGTTGAATTGATAATTTCACCACCACTTTTGGCTTTTTGTTTAGCTTGATCGGCTAATTTAGCAGCTTGAATTGTATGAGCTGCATTTTGCTCTACTGTAGCAGTCATTTGTTGCATAGTAGCCGCCGTTTCTTCTAATGAAGCCGCTTGTGATCCGGTACGTTTACTCAGATTGAAATTGCGTTGTGAAATTTGATCGGATTCACTATTAACGATTTTTGCCGTTTGCAACATTGCTGTTATAACTTCTGTCAACTTTGTAACCGTTGTATTAATGTCGTTTTTCAACTGCTCAAACGTACCAACATAATCAGTTTCAATCTGTTGAGTTAAATCGCCTTCAGCTAATGCAGAAAGAATGTGCATAATGTCTTCAATCACAGATTGATTGAAGTCTATAATTTCATTGACGCTAGTGGCGAATAACTTAAAGAAGCCTTCTTTATTTTCCAAAATAATGCGATGCCTAAAATCACCAGCAGAAGCGGCTTGGATAACCGTATTTATTTCCTTCTCAGTCGCAACTTCAACAGTACGATCATTAAACTCTACAATGTTTCCAAAAAGCTCACCATCATCATTAGTCACTGAAGTGATAATATGCTCTAAAGTCATCTCACCGATATTAATTCTAGTATGGTGCGAACCTTTAATATTTTCCAATATTTTCCGTTTTTGTGCATGGCTATCTTTATGACACCACGCAAGATTAGCACCTAATATCTGCTTAACCTCAAAATGAGGGAGATGTTTTTGAATGATAGATTCGTATTTGGCAAACAACTGCTGCGCCGCTTTATTGATATAGATAATGTCATAATGACTATCGGTGATTAAAATATTGGTGGTAGCACTATCTAAAGCCTGATTAATTCGCATAGCCTTATCACCTACCAATTTATCTTGTTGGGCTTTCGTTTTTTCGGCTAATATGACTTCATCATGAACTTTGACAAGTTCTGCTTCTACACCCTGGATAAATACATAAAAAAATCTTAATAAACCGGCACCAATAACAATAGAAATACTTATTAAAACCAAAAGTAAAGTTCGTAATAGCGTTTCAGATTCAGAAATATCAATTAAAACAATAATATCCCCTAGCTCACGTTTTCCTGCATCAATGAGCGGAATCAGCATACTGTTATACTGCTTATTGTTAAAAGTCAATTTTGTCTGAGTTTTGAGGTGTTCATGTGTAGAATGTAATGAAATCTCTTCTATTGTGTTTTTAACTTCTTGTGGAATAACAGGAATGGTTTTATCAATAATGACAATATCGGAAAATAGCGTCCAATTTCCATTATTTCCCATCATTCTGGAACCTTCTTCCCAATCGGAACGGTTAAGAAATGATTTATTGAGAGTAAAAAGTAATTCAACATTTAAGATTTGTTGAAGATCAACCGTAATATGTTCAATTTCTTTACCCAGTTCAATATAACCAATAAGCTTACCATTGAAATACCAGGGATAAACAAGGCGTAAAGTAAAAGTACCAAATTTGCCCAATTCAATACCATAAGCAGGCACATTGTTCTCAATCGCTTCAGCTAACGTGAAACGTGGAATTAAATCACCATAACGTTCTGGATTATGTATCCGCAAAAAACATTTTTTATCTAAACCAATGAAATAAAAATGAGTGACTTGATATTTCTTATTCAGGTTATTAAAAAATGGCATAGCAGATTTTAATAAAGCCTCTCGATCTTGATTTTCATAAGATTCTTGTAAATCTTTATTCAATCGTAAAAAATTAATCTGGCTTTCTAAAATTTTAGCCTCTTGATCCAATTTCATTTTAAATAACTGTTGGACTTTTTGAGTATGACTGATCACTTCTTTATTAATATTATTAAATTGTTGCCAATAAATAATGGCAACAGAAGTGATTAATAAAGCAAATAATGCCAAGCTAAAAGGAAGAAGAAGACGTTTAGTCATTTTATTTTCGTTCATTTTTACAAAAAAATACCTCCATTTCTTCAATAAAAGACTTTTGTGAACTTAGGAATGAGTATTGAAGAAAAACTCAAACCTTGAATACTAAACCTGCCAGGTTTTTTAAACATGGCAGGTTTGGCTTGAAAGTTTTTTCAGTTCTTAAAATCTCAATTATCCTTTTAGCCATACCCGGATATTTATTGCAATAAATATGACAAAAAGGAAAAAAGACCATTCTGCTATACTAAATCCCAAAAACTGCCAAATAACTTCTGCACAGTTACCATTACCCATAAATAAAACTTCTAAAACTTCAATGATGGGAAAACTTTCTAGCATATCTATAAGACTCGGACCACAACTGGGTATTTGATCTGCGGGTAGGTGTTGTAACCAAATTTGCCTTCCCGCCACCATGAATCCCAGTACACTAATTAGAATGGTTAGGGTAGCATATATTCTAAGTCCTATCCGCTTAGGATTTTGCAAAACGGCTAACAGTGCAAACAACCCGATGAATATGTATAAAAAACGCTGCATAATACAAAGAGAACAGGGTTCTAGCAGCAATATATACTGACAAAAATAGCTAAAACCGATTATCACTGTTGCCATTAAAAGCATTATCAAATTAATTTGACGTGAAGAAATTGTATTCACTCGTACATCCTTTTAAATAGTAAAAACATTAGTATATTAACAATATACCCATTCAAAAAATACCCTTTTTTAAAAAAAGTGGATTTCTGAGCAGTTACAAATATTGTTATTCCAAAATTAAGCATTAACCATTAACCATTAATTTCACGCATTTTAAGCTGGTTAAAAAAATCCCTCATTTTTTCGTTAGCGATTAGCATTTCAGGCTGAACTTTTTGTAAATCAAAATGGGTTATTTTCTTTTCGATTCGCTCATTTCGTCGAAATTGTTGATCACTTTTTGGACAAAATGGATACAAGATGGGATTATCTCTAAAAGATTTTAATTCCAGTTGGCAGGTAAAATAATCAACCGTTTCGTTAGAAAATAATCGGGTTTTGCGATTATGATTGAGTTTATGAATTTCTAAACCAAGACGACGCAAATAAGGAATAATTTTAGGTTCAAAAGTAGCAATGTTCAGTCTATCAACCATAATTTCACTATAAACTAAACCTGACAGAGCGATAAAAGCATTTAGAGGCAAACGCCCCCGGCGATGATTTGGATTGATATAAAATGAAACTTCGCACTCCATAAGCTTTAAATCAATATTGTGAATAACACTAAAACCGATATTTTCCTGAGTACTGTTTTTTTCAATTAAAAAAATTAATGAAGACGATTTTGTATCCAATCCATAATCAGCAAGCTTTGAAGCACTATAATAAATATCACTATGGCTAGGCACACAATGAATAAAATCTAATACGCCAGAACTGGACAATAACTGGTTGTAAGCTTCATCATCTTGATTGACATGTTTTAAACTGATGGACTCAAAAGTGATTTTTTGAAGCGTAGTCCCAGGTAGCATTTTAAATATATTTTTCATGATTTTTAAAATCAGTATAAATCCGATTTTTTGAAAAATCGGATTTCTTTAGAATCCTTATGTCCCCTAAGAACCCGTACATTTGATATAAATATCTGAAACGCAAATATTATCGACTTCGCTCATGCGAATGTAGGGGTAAGTGGAACCGTCGTAACGAGTATAGAGGTTGGTATAGATCATAAAGAATTGAATCTTTTGATCGGTAAAACCAGAGAGATCGAGATCATCAAGCACCTGGGTAAATCGACCATTTTCAGGAAAAGTACCTTGTAAAAATGGCGTAAAACCAGTAATGACTTCGTTTGTATCAGTGTCTAGCACCCGATAGACACCTAAATAATCCGTGTCGGCTGTACCATATAGAGAAAGAGTCAAACTATTATCATTTTGGGGATGCCAAATAATACTATTGCCGGTAGAACGATCCCAATTATCCGTGGGATAAGTGTGGACATCGCCATAAGGTACAGCTTGCGCTGTATTATTCATACCGAGTAAACCGGCTGTCAAGATTTTACCCGCAGATAATATCTTCGCGACTTTGGTATTGATTGTCATGATTTTTTCCGATTTTGAATGATGTCCCAAAAAATGCTGAGGGACAAAGGTTTTTTAATCAAGTCATAACCATTATAATAAGCACGTCGTCTAAATAAAATATCCAATATATTATAATAACCCGTCGAAATTAAAATTTTTTGGCGAAAAAGGTTACTAAAAAATAATCGGATAGAAGCTATTAAACCATGATTAACACGACGCACTGGAAATTGATGAGCCAGTTTAGCTTCTTCAGCAGCATCCTGGACTAATACTTCAAAACGGTGTTCTTGTTTGCTCAAATTATTGGCTATGATAATTCGTTCACCTAAGGGCAAATAGCTTGATAAAATAAAGTAATCAGAATGAGAGACTTTATGGCACCAAAATGCAGTGCTGTCAAGTTTCCCCATTTTTCCACGCAAAAGATCGGCTAATGCTTTATATAAAATATAAATATCTAAAGGTGTTTTACTAAAAGGGCGCGTTAATATCATCCAAATAATATCATAAAAGATAACTCTCAGTTTCATACCAACATGTCGGCTATCAAACAAATAGAAACGTAAACTATTTCGGATATCATAATATCTAACCGTAGGGGATGGCGGTTGCTCATAAGGTTTATGAAAAGCAATGGCGCGAGTATTCACTCTCACTGAAAAACCCTGCTGATTGACTCGATAACCAAATTCCATATCATCCCAATGAAGAAAATAGAAATCCTTTAATCCCCCAACTGTTTCTAATACTTGACGAGAAATCAACATACAACAAGCCGGTACATAATCGACTTGCAAGGTATAATGTTGGCTCACACGCTGTTTTCTTCTGCCAATAGGTGTCGTACCGATATGATCCCAACAAATATTGGCACCCAATTCGACTATAATGTTATGATTATCAATATCCAAAATTTGCGCCCCGACAACTCCGGTATCTGGATATTTTTTGAAAGTAGCCAAAGCAAAAAGTAAATAACGGGTATCTGGATAGGCATCATTATCTAATAGCCAGACATAATCTGGCTTATACTTAAGGGCAGCCTCAATGCCGGTATTAAATCCGCCACTGCCCCCTTTATTTTGCCGATTGATAATTAGTTCTATCTGATAACAATTTTGTAAGATAGAAACTGAATTATCAGTAGAAGCATTATCAACCACAATAATAGTTGAAGGTTTTTGACTATTTTGTAAAATAGCTTTGATACATCGCAGCGTATCAAAGGGCTTATTGTAATTGACAATAACGGCAATGACTTTATGCATTTGGTTAAGAATGGTTAATGGTTAATGGTTAATGATCAATAATACGCTATATAACAGACTCAAGAAATCCGATTTTTGAAAAAAATCGGATTTCTACTATATACTATGCAAATTAATATTCCAATTGAAAAACTAACCTGGGCATTAGTTATCCCAACCTATAAACGTGAAGCCGTGTTACGGCGTTGTTTAGGCTTTGCAGCTGCCCAAACGTACCCCCCTAAAGAAATCATCGTGGTTGATGCCACTCCCGATGGGGAACAAACGCAAGCATACATTATGCACGAATTAGCCGTCAAATATCCCACAATTGATTGGCAATATTTACCTGCCAAACGTGCTTCTTCATCGGCACAACGTAATCAAGGTATTGCACTTGCCACGGCTGATATTATATTTTTGATTGATGACGATTCCTTTATGTATCCTGATTGCGCTGAAGAAGTCATTCGTATTTATGCCCAAGATACCACACATCAAGTTGCCGGCATTATGCCGAAATTAGAAATTTTACAGCCCGATAACCAACTCCATCCTTGTGCAAATCATTTCAAAAAAAATAACGCTAACGCTTTCTTTCAGCAATTCAAAATACTTCAAATAAAATTGCGAGCCTTTGCTAAACGCCTCATTAAAGATGATGACATTTTTATTCCCTACGATTTGACTTTCCCAAAATATACTTTGCCAAATACGCTTAAACACCTGGCTACCCATCCGGTACCAATGATACATGGGGCGCGTATGAGTTTTCGTCGATACATTTTAGCACAAATTCATTTTGAAGAAGCGTTAGAGCGTTATGCCGTTAATGAAGATAATGATGTATGTTATCGCGCCTCGCGCCTGGGTATGCTTTTACATGCTTTAAAAGCGAGATTATGTCATGTAGAAAGTTCACAAGGGCGTTTAACACGACTAACCACTACCGCTTTATGGGGACTTAATCAAACCGTTTTACACCGTTTCCATAGCTCCAATCTTGTTGAGTTTAAAAAACGATTTCGGAAATTACTATGGCACCGATTATTCACGCAAACCATTAAGGATATTTTGGATCGTCGCTGGACTTTACCCTCAACACGAGGCATAATAGTTGCTTTTCGACATTATGAAAGCATATTATCTAAAACCCCAGCCGAATTACGCGCCTGGTATCCACAATTTCAACAAACATTAATTAGTCAAGATAAACAGGAAATTATCAATATGGCAAACAATGATCAAAATAGTCGTGATCTTGATCAATCTACTAAAGAACAAGTCGTCACCGGGCTTAGTCTCCAAAGTGCCGACGAATCTGCACTTGAAAACGCGGAACCCTGGGAATCATGGGAAACTAAGTTGGTACTATGGAGTATACTCATTGGTATCAGTGGCTTAGTGGTGTTAGGAACACTGATCAATATCTTTTTATTAAAGTAGCAATGAGATAAATGACAATGAAGACCGATATCGATATGAGTCTCGTACATGACGGGCACCAATGGATTGTACGTCATCCCACTGTCAAAGCCAGCGGTCAGGATTTTTCAGCATTGGACGCAAACTTAGTTCATGCCCTACGATCTAATGGTCAATTTCCGGCAGGGACATCAGTGAACGTCTTTATGGGATTTGACTTCGACACTATTCCTACTTGGCTCCGCCAATATGCTTCTCATTATTTTAACCGTTATGTTTCACTTGAATTATAAACTAACCAAACAGGAGAACAACTAAACAGATGTCTATGAATCGCAAATGGTACTCTGGAATGCTCACCACTGAAGATTGGTGGGCAGTATGGCTGGGATTGATTATGTTATTTGCAGGTCTCACCTCAATTTGGGGTGTGGACCTGGTCGGTTGGATGGCAAAGACCCAAACATGGGTATGGGGCGATTTTTCCTGGCAAAATGTCCTAAAGCCATCGGGTTATAAAGAATGGCACCCCTTGCTCTCGTTATTTGTGACTTACCTGGTTTTTACAGCCCTTACCTGTCTCGGTGCCTGGGCAATGAAATTAAATGTCAAGAAATTCTTCCTGGGTTGGACTATTATTTTCTTGATTACCTGGGCAGTATGGATTATCGGTCACGAAGCGCATTTCAAAGCCCATACCCATGAATTTGAAAAATATGGCATCACCTGGAGCCTATCCTTAGGCGGGGGATTTTCCTATATGCTCGCTTTGCTCGTTGGACTGATTATTGGCAACTTTTTTAAAGGATTTGCCGCATTTCTTTCCGAAGCCGCCAAACCAGAATGGTTTATCAAAACCGCCATTGTCTACTTAGGCATTAAAATTGGCATTATGACCATGCAAGATTCCTCCAAAACGATGGAATTAGCTATCGCTGGCATGGGCGCAACCTTTGTTGCTTATCTGCTATTTTGGCCCATTGTTTACACCGTCGCTCGAAAAATATTCCGCCTCTCGCGGGCTGCCGCCGCAGTACTTTCTTCTGGTATTTCCATTTGCGGTGTATCAGCAGCCATTGCCACCGCCGGGGCCATTCGAGCTAAACCAATATTACCTGTCATGGTATCTGTACTCATAGTCGTATTTGCTATGGTTGAACTGGTTATTTTACCAGGCTTCTACACTTATATTTCCCCTGATCAACCAATTGTTAATGGTGCTGCGATGGGTATGACGGTCAAAACCGATGGCGCAGACGGAGCAGCAGGCGCAATCTTAGATGAATTGATGCGAGCCAATGCCGTAAATCAGTTTGGTATAGTCTGGGAAGAAGGATGGATTTTAAGTGCCGCCGTGATGACCAAAATTTGGATTGATGTCTTTCTAGGTGTATGGGCATTTATTTTAGCCCTAGTATGGGTATACAACGTAGAACAGAAAACGGCCGGACATTCCACCGTTCCAGTTTCAGAAATTTGGCACCGCTTCCCTAAATTCGTCGTCGGCTACTTTGTTGCTTGGTTTATCTACTTAGGAATCGCAATGTTTTTACCAGACATGATCGAAGCAGCGAAACAAGGTGCTAACATTGTGCAAAGTCCCATGCGTAAAATGATGTTTATGCTCACTTTTGTCAGTATCGGCATAATTACTGACTTTAGCAAACTGAAAGGGATGGGACGTTTGACACTACTTTATGCTATTGCGCTATTTCTCATCATTGCGCCTATTGCTTATATTGTTGCTTGGATATTCCATCATGGGATGATGCCGCCTGTTGTTGGTTAAGGATTACAAGTTAGAAATCCGATTTTTTCAAAAATCGGATTTCTTGAGCGGGTTTAATTTTAAAAACCCAGTTTCTTGCATCACTGCAAATTGAAAAAAACGTCATCTTATGAATCATTTTCAAATTGATTTATTCCAAAATAATGCTGATAAAATTATCAACGCTTTGATATCAGCATTCCGTCTCGGCAACACAATCGAAGCTAAACAACGCTTCCAACTTCTTAAAAAGGAACATCCTCATCATTCTCAATTAGCCAATTTACAAAAATTCTTGACGGCGCAACAAAAACTTAACCAGCCGGTTAAAGACATACAACATGAATTAAATGAATTGCGTCATCTAAGCGCATTCGCTGTGAAATGGCTGGGAAAAAATGCAGACGATTACCTAAAACCTTTATGGCAACATTTAGCTCAAGCTTTGCAAGGGCAACGTTTTAATCCTTTGATACCAGAATTACATTCTAGCTTTGTGTATTATGAAGCAACAAATTGGGTAGGTGTGTGTGAAGCTGTGGAAAATGAACCGTTCTGGTATCAGCATTTTACCTTAGCACTTCTTTTGTGCAAAGCACTGTATTTTCTAAATGAATTAGATACCGCAATAGAAATTTGGTTTTATTTATTTTGGCAATTCCCTGATAAAGCCAGCACCGCAATCTTATCTTCCCAAAATCTTCATATAACTTTGGGTGAACGTTGGCAAGCTTTTGAAAATATGGAGGAAGAATTCAATCCAGTACATTTTCCAGTTTGGATGCTTTTAACAGATTCCAAACTCATCCACTATTTACCTAAAAAAAATATCCCCGTCTCAAGCGTTCATAGCAAAAACTACCATGCCATTCGTGAAGCATTATTGCTAAAACAGGATAAAAGCGAAAACAGGAAAGAAGTAGAATTAAAATTACGGATGGCTCTTAAACAAACAGATGAAAATCTATTAAAATACTATTTAAAAAGATTACATACTAAAGCGTAGGCAATCTAGCACACCAACCCTTCGCATAGCTTTGGATTCCAAAACGCAGAAATCTCTTAATTCGCATTGTAAATAAAAGGCATCAAACATGAAATTGAAACGGGTTTATTTTTTCTCTGCATTATTTATAAGTGCTTGTGTTTCTTCTTTGCCCACTACTTCGATCCCAAGACACATCAAAAATGTCAATTTTACAGACACTGATGTGTTTGATAGAAATATTTTAGATTCCATGTCTGTCGATACCAAAAGCATTGATGTTGCTATGATAGGAAAAGTTTCAATTAATCATATACCGGAACGTTTGGGCAAATGGTTAAGTGTCATTAATGAAGATGGAAAGGTGATTCTCAAAAGTACTCCGCAGGAGAAAGCAAAAAACGAACCACAAACGACTAAATCAATAAGTGCCATTTTGGGATTATTGCCTATGGTTTATGGTTTTTTGGAAAAGAAACTGATGTATGGTGCAGCGGAACAATATGATGCAACCATTTTTTATCAGCCTGGAAGTGGGGTGATTGATAAGGTGGTATTTACTAAAAAGCAATAATTTTTTTGGTTCGTGTTTAAAATATCACCAAAATAGTTTATAGTTTTTTAGATAAATAAGTTTACAAATGTAGGGGCAATCCCTTGTGGTTGCCCTTAACTTAATGGCATTCGCGATAAAACAACAAGTTAAAAGTTGTTCTGTTCATTGCGGGAAGAATAAACAAATTCTATTTAGGAACGAAATGACGAACTCACTCTTCAAAAATGCGTCGTCACACATAACCCCTTTTCCATATTTTTTACTTGAATTTCTATATGATATAATTCCGCTATTCTCTGTACGATTGATAATCCCAAACCACTGCATAAAATATTTTGGTGTTCTCCACGATAGAAGCGTTTAAAAATTTGTGGTTGCTGTTCAGGCGGAATACCGCAGCCAGTATCAAGTATGATAATGGTTAATTTTTTTAGATGTAAATTTTCAAAGCTAACCGTTATTTATCCATCTTGTGGGGTGTAGCGGATAGCATTATCCAGTAAATTCCGATACAGCAAATATAAATGCTCTTGATTGCCAATAACTATGT
>QNES01000134.1 GCA_003645255.1 Gammaproteobacteria bacterium | reverse complement strand
TTTTATGTCTAAAAATGCAAATCATCAACCGGTGATACTTTAAAATTTAGAATCAGTAAAAATTCGATTTTTTCAAAAATCGGATTTCTTTTCGGGTAAAAAATGTTAAAACACTGTACCTACTTATTATGTTATAATCTTAAAAATGGATTTAGTAATTAATCATTTTTAAACCAGGTTATATGGTAAGGAATTGATTTAATTAAATACCCTGTTTTTTATTTAAACATCTATATCTATATTTAAAACGACTGATATTCACTCAAATTTTTAGGAACGATTTATGAAGCACTATTTATCAACTCTATTAGGATTTTGGTTGATGCTAGGGTGGTTAGCAGCTCCACTTTCAGCACAATCGTTGCCGGACTTTACGCAATTGGTTGAAAAATATGGACCAGCAGTGGTAAATATCAGCACCACAGCGAAAAAAACGGAAAAAAAGAAGGATCGTCCCCTTCATCGAGGTATGCCGGGCTTACCCGAAGATAACCCTTTTCATGATTTTTTCCGTCGTTTTTTCGATGAAGAGAATCAATTATTTGAAGAACATCGCCCTTCTACTTCACTGGGTTCAGGTTTTATTATCTCAAGCGATGGTTATGTGATCACCAATAACCATGTGATTGATGGAGCGGGTGAGATCATCGTGCGTTTGGTTGATCGCGGTGAATTAACGGCTGAATTGGTTGGCACTGATAAACGCAGTGATGTGGCTTTGTTGAAAGTGGATGCAACCAATTTACCAACGGTTAAACTGGGTTCATCAAGTGATCTAAAAGTAGGTGAATGGGTATTAGCAATTGGTTCACCATTTGGATTTGAACATTCTGTGACGGCTGGCATTGTCAGTGCTAAGGGGCGCAGTTTGCCTAGTGACAATTATGTTCCTTTTATTCAAACGGATGTGGCGATTAATCCGGGTAATTCTGGGGGACCCTTATTTAATTTAGAAGGGGAAGTAATTGGGGTTAATTCACAAATCTATAGTCGTACCGGTGGATTTATGGGTTTATCGTTTGCCATTCCGGTTAATGTGATGAAGAATGTGGTTGAACAGTTAAAGACGAATGGCAGGGTGTCACGCGGTTGGTTAGGTGTACTGATTCAAGATGTGACACATGAATTAGCCCAATCTTTTGGTATGAAAAAGCCCCAAGGTGCTTTGGTTGCTAAAGTGTTATCAGATAGCCCGGCAGCGGCTGCTAATTTTAAAGTGGGTGATATCATTATCAACTTTAATGGCAAGGATATCGAGCGTTCAGCTGATTTGCCGCCTTTAGTCGGCAGTACTGAGGTTGACTCAAGTGTGGCAACGACTGTAATACGTCAAGGTAAAGAAATTACTTTGCAGGTGACCATTGGCGAATTGCCCTCGGATGATGATATTCAGCTGGCTGTCACTCATCAAGGGGATAAATCGGCAGTTAGTACTCGCCTTGGTTTGTCTATCATTGAACTAAATGATGAAAAACGGGATGAGTTGGGTGTTAGTGAAAACGGTGTTTTAGTGCGACGTGTTAATGATGAGGGTCCAGCTTATGATGCTGGTATCCGCAAAGGTGATGTCATCATGATGATAAACAACATTGATATTAAAAATGTTTCTCATTTTAAAGAAATATTAAGTCAACTGGAAGCAACTACCGTACCAGTACTAATACATCGGCGTGGTTCCCCCCTCTTTTTGGCTCTGAAGATTCCAAAAAAATGATAGTTAATCCAACCTTGACACTCTACACCCGAGTAGGGTGTCACCTTTGTGACGAAATGAAACAGCAATTAGAGCAGTTTCAAAAACAGTATGGATTTTCCATGAATGTCGTAGATATTGATGCAGATAGTTATATTAAGCTACGTTATGGGGAAAGGGTTCCGGTTTTAGCCGCAGGCGATCGGGAAATTTGCCATTATCATTTTAATAAGGATTTAGTCTTAGAATATTTTAATAATGGTTAATTATTAATTTTTAATGACTAATGGTAATAGACAGAAATACTATTTCTTGAAGTAATCGTATTTCTAATATACTATGGCTGAGTCATTACTAACCATTAACCATTAACCATTAACTATTAACCATTATTATGAGGCTTATCCGTAATTTTTCTATTATCGCTCATATTGATCATGGTAAATCTACCCTCGCGGATCGTTTTATACAAATTTGCGGGGGGTTGACTGAGCGGGAAATGTCTCAACAAGTCCTAGATTCAATGGACTTAGAGCGAGAGCGTGGCATTACCATTAAAGCTCAAAGTGTGACATTAAACTATAAAGCAAATGATGGGCAAACCTATCAACTTAACTTCATTGATACACCAGGTCATGTGGATTTTTCTTATGAAGTTTCACGTTCATTGGCAGCTTGTGAAGGAGCCTTGTTGGTTGTTGATGCGGCGCAAGGTGTAGAAGCACAAAGTGTTGCTAATTGTTATACTGCTATTGAGCAAGGGTTAGAAGTCATGCCGGTACTCAATAAAATTGATTTACCGGCAGCCGAACCACAGCGTGTTATCCAAGAAATTGAAGAAATTATTGGAATTGAGGCTGAACAAGCGGTACGTGTCAGTGCGAAAACCGGTGTAGGGGTTGAGCAATTACTTGAAACCTTGATACAAACTATTCCAGCGCCCCAGGGTCAATCAGATGGTCCATTAACTGCCCTGATTATTGATTCGTGGTTTGATAATTACCTGGGTGTCGTTTCCTTGGTTAGAGTTATGCAAGGGCGTTTGTCTAAAAAGCAAAAACTCATTGTGATGTCAACTGGGCGGCGCATTCAAGTGGAAAAAGTGGGTATTTTTACCCCCAAACCACAAGATCGTGATGCCCTGGAAACGGGTGAAGTTGGATTTGTGGTAGCGAGTATCAAAGATATTGATGGTGCGCCGGTTGGTGATACATTAACTGATGCAGCGGCGCCGATTGATATAGCTTTACCAGGTTTTCAAGCCATTAAACCCCGTGTATTTGCTGGCATGTTTCCCATAGATGCAACTGATTATGAGGCTTTTCGGGAAGCATTAGCTAAATTGCGCCTTAATGATGCAGCTTTACATTACGAACCAGAAACGTCACAAGCCTTGGGCTTTGGGTTCCGTTGCGGTTTTTTAGGTATGCTGCATAAGGAAATTGTACAAGAACGCTTAGAACGTGAATATCAATTAAATTTGATTAGCACAGCTCCCACTGTGATTTATGAAATTCTTAGCACCTCTGGCGAGATATTAATGATAGATAATCCGGCGGATTTGCCCCCAATTAATCAGATAGCGGAAATGCGCGAACCGATTGTAGAAGCTAATATACTATTACCCCAGGATTATTTGGGGAATATTATCAATCTTTGCGTTGAAAAACGGGGAATTCAGAAAAAATTGCATTATACTGCATCACAAGTGACTTTAACTTATGAGTTGCCTTTAAATGATATGGTACTGGATTTTTTTGATCGACTTAAATCGGTTTCACGCGGCTATGCTTCTTTAGATTATAGCTTTTTACGCTTTCAAGTGGCAAATTTAATAAAGTTAGATGTCCTTATCAATGGTGATCGAATTGATGCACTTGCCATTATCGTACACCGAGATAAAAGTTTATTGCGAGGGCAAGAACTGGTTAAAAAAATGAAAGAAGTTATACCGAGACAAATGTATGATGTAGCGATACAAGCCGCTATCGGTACCCATATTATTGCTCGTCAAACGGTCAAGGCATTTCGTAAAAATGTCACGGCTAAATGTTATGGGGGTGATGTGAGTCGTAAAAGAAAACTCCTTGAAAAACAAAAAGAAGGCAAAAAACGGATGAAAAAAGTGGGTTCAGTTGTTATTCCACAAGATGCGTTTTTAGCCGTACTACAGGTTGGAAAAAAATGAATTGGAATTTAGCAGCCATTTTAGTATTATTAACTTTTGTGACTGGATTGATTTGGCTTTATGACAAAATTGTATTGGCACCCCGTCGGCGACGTACAATGGCTAAAGCTGAACTTGTGATACCAACCAGTGAAATAGAACGTTTGAAAGCCAGTCATACACCGGTTATAGTTGATTTGGCACGTTCTTTATTTCCTGTTTTTTTGATTGTATTGTTACTGCGTTCATTTTTAGTTGAACCGTTTCGGATTCCATCTGGCTCTATGATGCCAACTTTATTGATTGGAGATTTTATCTTAGTCAATAAGTTTAGTTATGGAATCCGCTTACCGGTGCTTGATACTAAAGTGATCGAGATAGGGAAACCTCAACGAGGTGATGTTGTGGTGTTTCGTTATCCAGAGGATCCGAGTATTCCGTTTATTAAACGAGTAATCGGTTTACCAGGTGATTTGGTAGAATACCACCATGCTAGTAAAGTAGTGTATATTAATAATGAGCCAATAGAACAAACCGTAGATAGGCATCGCTATATAGGCATGGGTTCGGGTAGCGATATGACAGGAAGAGAGCTACGTATCGAACATCTTTCAGAAGAGGTAGAGCATGCTATTCTCGTTATTCCGACCAGGATGCCGTTCGCACCGATTGAAAAGTGGGTGATTCAAGAAAATCAATATTTTGTATTGGGCGATAATCGTGATAATAGTAAAGATAGTCGTTTTTGGGGTACGGTGCCGGAAGAAAATTTGATAGGCAAAGCCTTTTTTATTTGGATGAACTGGGATTGGGCTAATGGTGGCATCAGTTGGCAACGAATCGGTACACCAATTAAATAATTCAATTATCAATTATCAGTTACCAGTAAGAGTCACAATTTTATTACCAAACAAATTTGAATGATAACTGATAACTGATAACAAATAACAAATAACGAATAACTAAATATTATGAACATCAATAAACACCAACAACGTGGTATGAGCGGTACGACAATCATGTTTCTGATTGTCATACTCATTGTCGTTTTGATCGTCTTCTTCAAACTCTTTCCACTTTATATGGATAACTGGAAAGTGGTTGATGCCCTAGAAAGCATTTCCGAAAACGACAATGTATTTCTCAAAACGAATAGACAAATCCAAAGTCTTTTTTTGAAGCAATTGAGCAACAAGGATATTGAACTGGAAACGCTTGGACTCGCTGATGACAAAAGCCTTAAACAACAAATATCCATCGATCGCCTTAGTGATGAAAAATTGGTTGAAATCACGCTGACTTATCAGCGAACTAAACCGCTTATGGGCAATGTTTCTTTCCTCGTCAATTTTGAAAATCTTGTACAGGTACCTTGAACCCAAATTACACCCCTTTATACCAAGCACTAACCTACCGCTTTAAACAAGAACATTATTTAACCACCGCACTGACTCATCGCAGTGCGGGTACTCCCAATAATGAACGCCTAGAATTTTTAGGGGATGCGCTACTCAATTGTATTACAGCGCAAACATTGTTTGAGCGTTTTCCAAATGCCCGTGAAGGGGAATTAACACGCATGCGTGCCAATTTAGTGAAACGAGATACATTGGTACAAATTGCACAGCATCTCGCATTAGGGCAATATCTGCGGTTGGGAGGGGGAGAGTTAAAAACAGGAGGCAATGGACGTGCCTCCATTTTATCCGATACGGTTGAAGCGATTATTGGTGGCATTTATCTTGACAGTAGTATGAATACCTGTCAATCTGTGATTTTGCAACTGTGGAAAAAGTTTTTCAATAATTTATCACAGCGTAAAATTAAAGATCCAAAAAGTCGTTTACAAGAATATTTACAATCCAAACAACAACCCCTACCGACTATACCGATTTACCGAGTGTTAAATATTAACGGTACTGATCATGCTCAACTATTTAAAGTGGAATGTCTTGTACCCGGTTTATCTCAATCCACTTATGGCAGCGGTGAGAGCCGTCGTCGCGCCGAACAATCTGCCGCTGCAAAAGCTTTGAAAGTGTTAAATGTCGATTAAAGGTTTAAAGAAATACTATTTTTAGCAAAAATAGTATTTCTAACAAATATTAAGGAAATTTTATTTTGAGTGCAAAACTAACTAAACTAAAACTTGAAAATATTGGTGGTTTTAAGAATTTTGAATTAAATTTTCATGAAAATTTAACCGTTTTAATTGGTAAAAATGGCACAGGCAAAACCACGATATTAAGAAGCATGGCTTTTTTATTTGATATAGTTTTAGATATGCTTCTTGAATATGTCAATGATCCTTATAAGAATGAGGAAGATTTGAATCATTTTACCAGCCGAAAATTATCAAACCATGAAGCACTTACCTTATTTGACAAAGGGAATGCTTCTCATATCAGTATTGATTCATGTATTAATGGAAAAGTTTTCCCGTTAAAAATTGATGGAAAAACGATTTCGTTAAAAAATGATACCGATTCTTTTTATAGTTGTCTATTACAAAATCCCGAGAAAAATCAACAACATCTACCTTTATTTATTTATTATCCTACCTATAATGCACCGGTTGGCGATATAAAATTTTCCAAAATAACAGATTTGGAAAAAGATATTTATGCCGCTTATATATCAGCTTGTCAAAAAGGCGTTTTTGATTTCAATCGTTTTTTTGCTTGGTTTGCCTGGCAAGAAAATATTAGTCGGGAAGTGGGAAGTAATAAAAAATATGAAATGATTCGTCAAGCGATATGCAAAGTGATAAGTGATGAACAAAATACTTTCGATAACTTACACGTTACTTGGCAAAACAACCCTAATGGCGATTTATGTATAGAAAAAAACGCGACTTTATTAAATATCAATCAACTTTCTGCCGGTGAAAAAATGTTGATGATATTGGTTGCAGATTTAGCACGCCGTTTAATCATCGCTAATCCAACCAATGATGATCCTTTGCGACAAGATGGTGTGGTATTAATTGATGAAATTGATTTACATCTTCACCCGAGTTGGCAGAGAACAATTGTATCTCACTTGAAAGATATTTTTCCAAATTGTCAGTTTATTATGACGACGCATTCACCTCAAATTATTAGTCATATTAAACCGGAAAGTATATTTATTCTTAGAGAAAATAGTATCTCGCATCCAGAAGAGTCTTATGGTAAAAATACAGATCGCATTTTAGAAGATTTGATGGATACAGATGCACGCCCCTCAAAAGAAAAGCAACGGTTACATGAACTGTTCATATTAATTCAAGCTAAAAAATTAGCGGATGCAAAAGCTTTAATTGATGAACTGCAAACCGAGATTGGTATGGACTCTGAATTGGTGAAAGCAAAGGTTCTGCTCAAACGAATGGAGATCATTGGCAAATGAAGTCTATTAAAAAGGGCAACGAACCTAAAGAATTGATGGAATGGAAACAAAAGGGCTTTACCAAATTTAAAAGTTTACGACGAAGCAAAGTAAAATCTGAAGTTAAGAACGCATTGATGGAAGAGCAAGGCTATATTTGTTGTTATTGTGAACAAGAGCTTATTGCAACAGATAGTCATATTGAACATTTTCTGCCACAGGATAGCTATCCTGAAAAAGCACTTGATTTTTCTAATATGCTTTGTTCATGTCAAGATCAAATTAAGAAAGGAGAACCACGTCATTGCGGTAATTTGAAAGGTAATAATGAAATTTCAATCTCTCCATTAGATGAAGATTGTGAAAGTTTTTTTAAATATACTTATGATGGTTATATTGAACCCGTTGACGAAAATGCACGAATAACAATTGAAAAACTGGGTTTAGATATAACTAAACTCAATGCGCTGAGAAGAGATGCAATAGAACCATTCATAGATGACTCATTGACAGAAGATGAATTAATGGAATTTGTATCTGCATATCTTAAGAAAGTTGATGGAAAATACCAGCTCTTTTATACAACCATAAAATTTTTGTTTTTGAAAAATACTGAATAAAAAAAGCAAACATAAGTACCCAACGACAACTCAGGGCAATCCTTTATGGTTGCCTCTTAAAATGCAACAGCAATTAATTGAGAGAGAACCAAATGTCGATTGAAAAACACTGTGGTTATGTAGCGATTATAGGTCGTCCGAATGTGGGCAAATCTACTTTGCTCAACCATTTACTGGGACAAAAAATTAGTATCACCTCGCGGAAACCGCAAACTACCCGCCACCGCCTATTAGGAATCAAAACAGAGGCTGATACTCAGATTGTTTATGTTGATACCCCTGGCTTGCATCAGCGTCACCATAATGCCATGAATCGTTATCTTAATCGTGCTGCCACAAACAGTATGGTCGGGGTTGATGTCATTGTATGGCTGGTAGAAGCATTGCACTGGACAAAAGAGGATACTTTTGTTCTCAATACCCTGAAACAAAGCTCGGCACCAATCATTTTAGGTGTCAATAAAATTGATAAAATTTCTGACAAAAATGCCCTATTACCTTATTTAAAAGAAGTAGCGACTCGGTACGATTTTCTTGAAATTATCCCCATTTCCGCCAGCAAAGGTCATAATTTGGTTGAACTCGAAACCAAAATTACGCAATTGTTACCCATTACTACCTTCTTATTTCCAGAAGAGCAAATCACTGATCGCACGGAACGTTTTTTAGCTGCTGAGTTCATACGTGAAAAATTAGTTCGCCGCTTGGGAGCTGAATTGCCCTACCGCCTGACGGTAGAAATTGAACACTTTTCAAGTGATAAAAATTTAACCCATATTGCTGCCCTCATTTGGGTGGAGCAACATGGGCAAAAAGTGATTGTAATTGGTAAAAAAGGTAAAATACTGAAAGCCGTTGGCGAAGAAGCCCGTAAAGAAATGGAAGCAATGCTAGAGTGCAAAGTCTTTCTACAACTCTGGGTTAAAGTAAAAAAAGGATGGTGTGATAATGAACGCGCGTTGCAACAATTGGGATATTCTGAAGAGTGAAATACATCTCTTGTAGGGGCAATCCTTTATGGTTGCCCTTTTTTGTATTTCACCCAAATGAAAAACGCTATATCATTCAAGTCGAATGCGCGGATCAACTACTGCATAAAGTAGATCAGAAAAAAAGGTACCTGCTAACGTGAGAGCTGCTGCAATAAAGTTAATCGTTAAAATGATAGGGAAATCCCTGGACAAAATGGCTTCGTAACCTAGTCGCCCTAAACCGGGCCAAGCAAAAATGGTTTCAAAAATGACAGAGCCACCAATTAAGCCAGGCAGTAAGAAACCAAATAAGGTGACAAAAGGCAAAAGTGCATTACGTAGTGCATGGTGATAAATCACAGTATCTTCATCAAGTCCTTTAGCTCGTGCTGTTCGGACATAATCTTGACTGATCACTTCTAACATCTGAGAACGCACATAACGGGAAAGTACCGCAATACCCGTTAATGCGGACATCAACGAAGGAATAACTAGATGCCATATACGATCCATGCTTTGAAAAACAGGATGAGCATCTTCCATCCCAAAAGTTCGCATACCAATAACAGGTACACCAAATAAATCAACTACCCATAAAATAATAATATATGAAAGAAAGAAACCAGGAACTGAAATCAGGGCATAAGCAAGAAAAGTTGAGCCCCGATCATAAATAGAGCCGCGTCGAATCGCCGCCTGAATCCCGGTTGGAAAAGCCAATGTCCATACAATTAAAGTCGCACAGATAAATAATGGCAAGGAATTAAGAAAACGTTCCCAAATTTTTGGCAATACCGGCTGACTATCCTTAAAAGATTTTAATTCCCCCGTAAACAAATCCCGCATCCAATAAAAATATTGCAAATGGATAGGATCATCCAGGTGAAAAGCAGCACGAATTTTAGCAATGTCTTCCGGCTGCATTCTGGGATTAGAGGGATCCACTTCGCTAGGTTCGCCTGGTGCCAGATGAACAATTGAGTGGGCAATGATAGACACAATAATGAGCAATATACCGCGTTGCAATAAATTGCGAAGAATGTAAGATAACATAGTCATATTTAGTTTTTCTTAAAGAATGGAAAAGTATAAATCCGATTTTTTGAAAAAATCGGATTTCTGCCCTTTTAAAAAGGTGTGAATTCTAGTTTTCGCCACTGATTGAAGTGGAAAAATATATTACCACCTTTAGTCGGCGTAATTTTTGAATAGGTAGCATCATCTTTCATAACGACGATCTTTTTGTCGAGTACTATATTACTTAAGGGCGTGTAGAGAAAGGTATAGGGCTGTTCCTCAGCGAGCAAGCGGTGCAATTGATGGGTAAGCTTTTGTTGAATATTTAGATTATACTCCTGACGAATCTGCACAATAAGTTGATCTACTTTTGGGTTTTGATAGCCTACAAAGTTAAGTTTGTGAAGCCCGAGTTGGCTTGAATGCCAAATCTGAAACAAATCGGGATCAATACCCATGCTCCAACCAAGTACAACGGCATCAAATAAACCTGGGTTGACAAAATCTTTAAGAAAGACTGCCCATTCAAAGACTTGCGTGTTACATTTAATGCCCAGTTTGTGCCACCTGTTTTGGGCAATGGTCATAATGGCTTTACGTTGCAAATTGCCATTATTAGTGATGAGATTAAATTCAAACTTTTGTCCTTCTTTTTCAAGCCAGCCTGCCGCATTTTTTTGCCAGCCTAATTCTTTGAGAATGCGCTTTGCGCCTTCTGGATCATAAGGAATGGGTTTGATGCTGTGATCATACCACGGCGTATTTTTTGGATAGGGTCCTGTTATGCGTTTACCTTCTCCGTAGAGGATGTATTCAATGATTTCATCCACATTGATAGCCATTGAAAGAGCCTGTCGTACTCGTTTATCGGCAAAAAGTGCTTTCCGATTATTATACCCAATGTAACTATAAGCGAAACTGGGACTAGAAAACGATTGATAATGATCGTCTGCTTTATAACGCTTTACCTGGTGAGGCTCAGGTGCATAATTATCTATCGCACCTGTCAAAAATTCCACTTCTTGAGTCACGGGATCGGGAATTATGCGGTAATAATAATCCTTATATTCCGGTGCGCCTTCCCAATAATCTTCATTGCGAGTCAGATGAATAAATTCATCGCCTTGCCATTTGACAAAACTAAATGCTCCAGCGCCAATGGGGTGGCGATTAAATTGACTATCACGCATACCAAAGCCAGCTCGTGTGGCGGCTGAAAGCTGACGCTTATCCATTTCATGCTGTAAAGCGGCATCATTAAGCAAATGCTCAGGCAATATACCCATGCTCCAAGCATTGATAGCAGGTGAAAACAAACGTTTATAAACAACCCGCACCGTATAACGATCCACAATTTCTACTGCTTTGATAGGTTCAAAATCTGAAGTACGTGGTGATAAGTTTTTAGGGTCTATAATGGATTCATAAGTAAACTTAACATCCCCCGCATCAAATTCATGATCATCTTGGAAACGCACCCCGGCACGAAGGTGAAAAAGAATAATGGGGTTATGTTCAAAGATAGGAATAAGTTGCGCCAATTGAGGTTGTACTAATTTTCGTTTATCTGGGGAAGATACCTCAACCCATTGTTCTAGCGGTGCTTGTTTTTCATAATTGATACCTAAAATAGGGCGCAAATGCTCAAAAAAATGTTGATCGACACGCCTAAGAGAAAACTTTATTCGCTCTGGTATGTTAAGCGTCACCTGAACCGATAAAGGTTTCCCATCGCTATCTCTTAAAGTCACTTCTTCAATTCGCTGCTGTGGAGGAAGTAGGCTGATTTCCGCTACTAATTCCTTGAGTTTAACTAGCTTGCCATTTTCAATAGCTTGTTTTATCCGCATTTCCATCACACTAGGTGTCACACGAGTTCCATCAGGAAATTGTGCTTGAGAATTGACGATAAGATAGACTGTCTCAGTAATGGTCCAATTAGTAGCAAGGCGACCACGAAAATTCAGTTCTTCATCGTAATCCAGCAAACCTTCAAAAACCAAACCGGTGATTTGACTACTGGCAGTATCCGCATTAAGGGCGGGATTTAAAATTTTGGCATCTGCAATAGACGCTGAAATGAACTTTGTAACTCGATCAGGATTGCCCTTGGTTTGAGTTTCGTAAGTAGGTACCCAGAAATAGGATTGTAAAAGCACCAAACTTAATAGGGTGGGAGTTAGTATTAGAAACCATTTAATTTTCATTTATAATTGAGAATTGTGAATTAGGAATTAGGAATTTTCGCCCCTATAGTTAATCAGAAAAGTTTTGTCCAGCAAAAAATCCGATTTTCTAAAAATTGAATTTTTAAGTCGCAATATTTATCTGGATAACTATACAAGGTTAGAAATATATCATTATTACAATTAACCAAAAAATTTTGCCCTGTTGTAATTAATTGAAATATATTATCATAAAATGTTTTTTAAACTTTATATTGAAATTTCACCGTCGTAAAGATAAATTAATTATAGTTGTTATTATCA
>QNES01000133.1 GCA_003645255.1 Gammaproteobacteria bacterium | reverse complement strand
TCTAACAAAGCTCGGTAGCGTGAATCTTGTTGCATGAGCGTTTTAGGGGCATCATCTTCGATAACGCGCCCTTCTTCCACAACCAGCACTCGTTCAAATGTTTGGGTATCACCGACATCGTGTGATATAAATAATAGCGTTGCTTCCTGCCAATAGCGACGGCATTGTTCTAACAATATTCGGCGTTTTTCTCGATCCAAACCGCGAAATGGCTCATCAAGTATCACCAATCGCACATCGGGTCGAAGCATAGCTCTACCTAAACGCACCCGTTGTCCTTCTCCGCCTGAAACTAAACCGCCCCCTTCACCCAAGGGTGTTTTTACGTCGTCTAGTAATTTGTTTAAAACTTCAAACAAATCCGCTTGTTCTATTATCGTTTCCAGCGACTCTGCTGCGGCACCTTGTATGCCATAGTAAAGATTATCGCGTAGAGAACGGTTCCAGATTTGTACTGTGGGGTCCACCCACGCCGTTTCTTTACGCAGAGTATGGAGTCCTTCTCCCTGCAATAATTCACCATCAACCCGAACCGTTCCATCAGCAGGATAATACCATCCCAATAATAGCCCTACTAGGCTTGATTTACCAGCACCCGACGAACCGACAATAGCAACATGTTCACCAGCCGCAAAATTCGCCGAAATTTCATGCAATATAAGGTGTCCACCAGCTTGGACAGTGACATTGTCTAATTCAAGAGCAACACCTTGGTCCGTCTTACTGACTTGCGAAGACGGTGTTTGCTCTTTATACCACATTTCCGTTTCTTCCGGGGCATTCAAAGGTTCTAATAGGCGGAGTACCCGATTACGGAGCATCGGATACTGTTGCGCGGTACTGGCTATCTCTGTCCCCAGTGCTGGCAATTGGAGTACCCAATAAAGAAGAACTAAAACACCGCTGGCTTCACCACCTTGCGCCACATAATCAAATAAAATCAACACCGCAAAACCTGTATTCACCAGCGATTCAACACCAATAATCAACACGCGTATCCGTGCCAAATCCAAACCGGCATTGGTCCAATTAACCAATAAGTTCTCGTATTCACTACGAAGTGCCTGTGCAGCCCCATGTGTGCGAATCGGTACCAATCCTAATAAAGCATCCAAATAAAAACGGCTCAAAGCAGCATCATGGGTGCGGAAGCGCAAATCTTGTTCTCTTAACAAGGATTGGCTAAAAAGTGATAGGCTGATCACCATCCCGCTTGCCAAAATGGCGTAAAATAGGCTGTCGGGACTAAGAAAAATAATACCGATGGTGATCAGTATTAGCTGAAAGTTCAGACGTAAAAAGGTGATAGCAAGCTCAGGCAAGGTGCGTATGATTCTTAGTTCATAAGCCCGATCTGTCATATCCGAAGTGAGCCGACTATGGAAATAGCGATCACCTAAACGCGGAATTTTTTTCAGAAAAGCGAGACGCAAGCGGCTTTCTAATCGTCTTCCCATACCTGTGACGCTAGAATTTATCGGCATTGCTAATAATAACATAATGAAAAAAAAGGCAAATAATGCCTCAACTGCACCGATGCGCTGCTCCACGAGTCCCAAATGTTGACCAATATCTAATAATCCCTTGAATAATAATGCCTCAATTGTGACTCCAATTGCTGCAATGAAGAGTGCTATCAATAAAAAAGTGGGAGTCAAAAAACCATCCTTTTTGAATGCCTGCCAAATTCCATGTTCTGGACTACTAGCGGGTTCAGAAAGGATAGCTGCCAATTCAGGCGGCAAGGGTTTTGGTTCATCTAACTCTTCATCGTCTTGAATCTTTTCCTTGACACCACTTACTTGTAAAACGACTGTTGCTTGGAATAAGACTTGTTGTTCGTCATTGGGCAAAGCTTTAGTTGACCAAAAAGCTTGTGGGATATCGATTTTATCCGCAGAAGCGTGTTGCGCTTTCTGAAAAAAACGTTCCAAGACACTCGCTGCTTCGGTGCCAGATTTTAGCCCTTTAGTACGAACCAAAGTTTCTACCATGCGCGTTACCGCATCTAGGGTAGCTAACGGTTTCCAATCCTGTGTTTCCAAAGCGGTCTGTAGCAGTCGTTCTCTGTCCACCTCGTCAATTTTTAATTGCACCAAGCGTTGGCGTAAAGGTTCACAAAAACCATCCGAACTTGCCCAATCATACCATACTTCTGCTGGAACTGCTTGAATATGAAGATATAATTCATCAAGCAAACGTTTTTGAGTAACCCAGCGTCGCCCCATGCCAGGGTCCATAATTTGAACAAATTGCCCATGTTGTCGCCAAATAATCACAAAATGCGTTAATCCATTGGGCAAACGTATTACAGTCAAAGCGGGCAATAACTGAGACTCTGACAAGAACAAATGGTCCAAAGGCACCATCATTTGTTGCGCCTCCAAGCCTAATTGGTTAGCAATTTGTTCTAGCATATCAATGGATGTGCCATCCACATCGGTTTGACAAGCTTCGCGGAGACGACCATAACTGACGTTAATTCCAAAACCTTCCAGCAAAGCTTTTAGTGCTGCTGGACCACAGTCCATTGCTGATGTTTGCACCACTTCGGGTACTAAAAATAGACGTTGAGGGGGAGAATTATCGAATATCATTTGTTTCAATCCCGTCGTTGAGGGCTGGCGGATAACGATGGCGTTTTTGTAAACATTCCAGAAGCCCGTAACACCAGGATTGCCGGGGTGACATATTCGACTTCGATTCTAACCTTTCCGCCTTTCCCTTCTTCAAAAGGATTTGGAAGGGTGGCATCTATTTCGGCTCGTAATTCAACGATTGCTTTTCCCGCTGTCTGCCTAACATTAATCACTGTCGCTGGAATAGTTAGTTTATCATCTCCATCCAAACGTATCAATGCATCCTGCCCTATTTGGATATTATCTAGGGCTGTTTGGGGAAATTGAGCAATAATCAATCGGTTTCTAATGGTTTGTACTCTTTTTGCTCCTTCGCCCTGCGAAAATTGACGGAAAAATTTTTCTTTGTCAGTGACATATAGTTCTTGACTGACTTCATAAGAGGTTATTTTAGCCGTGAGAAACCAGTATCCCCACATTATCGCAAACAATATCGCAACTAATAACCCAGCCTGCGATAGGAAGTCATTATTATTTTGGAGTGAACGTGTTGTGTGTGAGAATGGTGTAGCCATAGTTATCTCCGTTATCAGTTATTAGTTATTAGTGATGGGATTTTTTATTTATAAAAAAATAGCATGGTTGTTTTTTCATTTTTTCGTGTTATTATACCTGTTATGGGTGACTTGAAAAATGATAATCACCCATTATAGGCGTTTATAACGTTTAAATTTAATAATTGGAGTCAAGTATGGCATTTGCCTGTTTTGGTTACAAGATTCCATCTTTTTATTACGTTAAACCATGAGGAATTAAAAATGATTCAAGCAAAGAAATCAACACAATCTGATAATAAGCTGCAATCAAAGGCAGGAACAAAGTCAGCACAGTATGGACTATCCGTTCACACTGGTACCCATGCTGGAGAGGGAGCAGTACTGCTGGCTAAATACACACTGGAGGCTGGAGAAGAAGGAGGACCAGTATTGCTGGCTAAATACACACTGGAATAAAATGTTTTATTAAATACTTGATGTTTTAGTTTTTAAAGTCAAAGGACTTAAAGAAATCCGATTTTTCTAAAAAATCGGATTTCTTATCATGTTCGATAACTGATAACTAATTATGGGTGTGCAATTACCAATAAAGTCGATGCACGGCGTAGCACACATTCCAAAGCGCGTTTAAGATTTTCCGGATCCAGTGCCGCAAAACTTTCATCTAAAATAATCAAATCAGCTTGTTGGAGAATGGCACGAGCAATATACAGCCTACTGCGTTCCCCATGAGATAATTGCCAGCCACTTTCACCAACCATTTGCTGTAATCCCGCCGGCATCCGTTCAAGCAAATCACCAAGTCCCAGTTCTTGACATAAAGCTTCAGCCTCTACCAAGTCTTTCGACAATGGAGGCCAACGCCGTCCCATCAACAGATTAAAAAGAAATGTTTCAGTAAATATATGATTTTCATGAAATTGTGGCGCCGTCACGATTTGTTTTCGCCAAACTTTGAGACCAATCCTTTGCTGAGTTATACCCCAATATAATAATTCGCCTGATTCGGGTACCAGCAAACCCGCTAATAGGGCAGATAAGGTCGATTTTCCACCGCCAGATGGCCCTTCCAATAAAAGACGATCTCCTTTTTGGATTTCTAGCTGACAAGCTTGCAAAATAGGCTCGGCATTGGCGTGATAACGGAAACTTAAATTCCGTGCGCTTAAAACAGGCACTTGTGCCGGCTTCCTTTTAATTTGGCTTGACAAAATGAATTGAGAAGAGGGTTGTTTTTCTTGACCACGAGTGGCGGCATGGAAAAGTGGTGCGACTTGTTTCCATGCAATCATAACACCTGTAAAACTAGCTATGCCAGTGACAAAATGTCCTAGGGATTGCGAAGCTAGCAAAATACCACCTAAACTAATTGCTAAGGCTGCAGAGGCTGTTGGTGCTGTAATAAAAGTGTAAACCACGCCTAATAACCCCACAACCAGCCAGCCACGTCTCACAATGCCCTTGATAATAATATTAAAACGATCAACTCGTTCTGAATAGCGCAAATAGCTTTCCAGAAGTTGATCTTCTTCATCATGCCAATGCTCAGGGGATTCCTGCGCTATACGGGTGCGATGCCCTACCATGCGTTCCACCAAATCGTTAGTCATTTCTCGGTAAATAGTTACCCATCTATTTGAATGTAGGTAATAATACCAGCACAGCCAGCCAGTGAATGCCAACCAGCCAAGTAGTAACAAGGCGTGAAATATCCCCCCAGCCCCGATAGTTAAAACGCCGACGGCGATAAAGAGTTCCAATACAGCAACCAGTGTGACTAATCCACCGCCCAAAGCCAGCGATTCTATGGAAGCTGCTTCCATCACCTGTCCTAAAAATTGCCCTGAACCTTTATGGCGAATTTCTTTTGGCTCTAGTTGCAAAATACCGTATAACAAACGTTGTTTAAATAAGCTACCCAAACCGAGGGAAAGTCGGTTTTCCATCCAAACACTGAGTAATTGTACAGGAATTGCCGTGAATAATAGCAAAGCCCAAGCCGATAACCAAGCCCACTCGAAATGCCCTTCTAATGCGCCTCTGCCAAGCAGCCACCATCCCAACAACATTAACAATTGTCCAATAAGACTCGCTCCAAGAATGATTAATAACTGACGTGGCAAACGGGCTGAACGAATCTGTTTTAAAAAATCATCCCCAGGTGAAAGACGCAAAAGCCAACAGCCTCCAATCGGTACTGAACCCAGTTGCTCGCGTAAAATAGCTTTTTTAGTAGCAGCTTGTCGTTTTTCAGGTACATTGACCTCGGTGAGTAATGTGGCAATGGTCTGAGCGATGGGGGCTTCCAAGTCAGAAACCAATACATCCCGCAATTCTATTAAATCTAGGTACCGCACTTTGTAGTTAGGCGTAATGACCTTGATGCCTTTTTTGCCTCCTTTAAGTACCGCCAAAAACAAGGGTGTTGTTTCACTCGGTAAGTGAATCAAAGCCGGGCCGATTTGTTGTATTCTTCGTTCCAGTTCCCCATAAGCTATTTCTACCATTTCAGTTTTAAGGCCAATCTGTTCAGTAGTGGCTACCATCCATTGGTCAATAACGCTATTATCCGCAGGACCATAATAGCCTGACAAGGTTTCGGGCCAACTGGAAAGTAAGCTGGCCTTTTTAGCAAGTATTGATAGGGCTTGATGTAATTGTGATGCTTGCCATCCATAAGAAGTCAAGTTTTGTGTGCTTTTCATATAACAAGTTGTGTGTGCTTTTCACCTATAGATGTTCAGATAAATAATTGAACCAAACGGTTACTGCGTTTCACAAAGGGCAGTCGCGGTGGCTTGCTCCTACAATGAAATATTTGATGTAGGTGCTATCCCTTAGTGTTCTCCCTTGTGAAACTATTTATCTGAAAAACTATATATTAATGGTTTACCCATACCTAGCTTTCCGTTCAAATGGGTACAATGTCGTGAAGTTATTTTTTAAGGAACATGCACAAAATAATTTATAAAACGAGCGAAGAAAATCTGACAGCTTTAGTTTTCGAGGTTTCCGTTTTTTTTCAAAAAATGGAAACTTCAAAATGATTTTATTTTATGCACATTCTTAATTGTTTAAGTTTAAAAAATGGTGGCTTTTTTTTCATGTTACAATACACTACACTTTTACGTTTCGTTTTTTGATTGATTTAACGCGCAAGCCCTTATTTGAAACCAGAATAGCTTATTTAAGGTTGTAAGTGACATCAAAACAATCTATAGATTAAGTTCGGAAACATGCACAAAGCTAAAGTTTTGAACTCCAAGATGCCCATTATTTGGAGTCCTTCGCTATAGCGTAGAGGGTTTTACGGGTGTTTCCGGATGAAGACTAGTTAGCCAGAAAAGTTTTGTCCAGCAAAAAATCAAATTTTTAAGTCGCAATATTTATCTGGATAACTATATTTTGCTTGATTTTTAACTTCATCTTTTTTAATCATCACACGGGAATTTAAAATGATTCAAGAAAAATCAACAACACACCATAGCTACCAAACTGGCAAGCAAGCACAGTATGGGCTATCCGTTCACACGGGTACCCGTGCAGGCGGGGAGATCGGAGATTTGCTCTGCATGGATATCAAAGTTATTCATGTTCTGGGTAGTCCGGTAGTGACAAAAGTGAAAAAATGTTCTTAAAAATATTTTAAGTGACGGGGTTGCTTTTTTCTTTTTTCGTGTTAAAATACGCTCTTAGGTGACATTAGACATTATACCGATTTAATGTAACCCATTGATTTACTTAAAATTCCTAGTTTGGTAAAGTTAATGAAATCAAGCACTTAAATTAAATCTGTATAATGTTTATTGAAAATAAATAAACCATTTCGTTGGCGTTTCTGACGCTTCGTGAAATAGGATTTTACTTATTTATTATTGACATTTGCTTGTTTTTAATTTTGATCAATTAAGGAACAGTGCCACAAACAAATACTATTTTTCAAAAATAGTATTTGTTGAAATGGATTATTTGCGTTGGTTATTTGCTGCCGCATCCCTAACGAGACTGACTCCATTGTTTTTATATTATGTATACGAGGATTAAAAAATGAAAATGACTTCGATTGCTAAGATATTCACAACCCAGCCAAAATCAACAAGCCACCGAACAAAAAAACAGCAGCAACGCCAGCAGCAGGCACGGTTCGGATTATCCGCCAACACAGATACTCGTGCAGGGTTTTATACATGGTTTTGTGCGGGAGACACCGAGGCGGAAGGAGGAGATAATGGATTGCGAGAAGGTATATACTAATCGCCAATCATTAGGATTGCTTTCTTATGAGCATAAGCTACGCTTTGATGGGTGACATTAAGTCAGCCATTTTTGAATGGCTGATTGACTTTTAATGACTTTATATTGCATTTAAATATATTGACTTGTACTCAATTTCATGATAGCATATCGCTCATTGTGATAAAAACGTCGATAAAATGCTTATCTTTATGTAATTAATAGCCACAGCATGAAAATGCACGACTTCGGAAGGCATAAGTTAAGTCTAAGTTTCATTTCAAATTTTGAAAAGTCGCCAAGAATTCACTAGATGACTTGGTATCGGATAAACAGTTTATCCATCATTGCGCTACCCCTAAGTTTTTTTGAGATGTGGCATACCAATGAAATCACAAATAAGTCTTTCCTAAAAAGTAACTTCTTTTGTAACTGTTTCAAAGTATTTTTTTGAGTTTAATTATTGATATAATAACAAAACGCCATAGTATTTACGTCATTGTGTTTTACAACCGTGAGGATTAAAAAATGAAAATGACTTATGAAGTTAAGAAATCCACAACCCAACCAAAATCAATAAGCCACCAAAGCAAAAAACCGCAGCAACGCCAGCAGGCGCAGCAGGCACGGGGACTATTCACCCATACGGCTACTCGTGCAGGTTATTATTCATGGTTTTGCGCGTCGGGTTAGCATAAGCTTTTGGGTGACATTAAAAATAAGTCACCCATTTCGTTGATTTTTTAAAAAGCTTGCTTTTTTCCTTTTTTGTGTTACAATACGTCCGTGGTGACGTAGAAAAATTAGTTACCAGGAGCAAAGACGTTTCAACGCTTCGTGAAATTGGAGTTTATTAATTATTGGCATTTTTATTTGCTTTTAGTTTGCTGTTAACGAGACTGACTCCATTGTCTTTAATGTAATATATAGAGGATTAAAAAATGAAAATAACTTGGATTGCTAAAATATTCACACCTAAAGCAAAATCGACAACAAGCCACCAAGCAAAAAGCCAGCAACACCAGCAGCATGCACAGTGTGGACTATCAGCCAACACAGATACCAGGGCGGGGGCTTATGAATGGTATTGTGACGCGGGCGAACCCCAGGATACCGCTACAGCTGGTAGTGGTAAGTGAGTAATTGTATTGGGTGTTGAAGACGTGGTGTGTATGAAGTAGCGAAAGGATATAGTTAGCCAGAATTGTTCTGGATAATTATACTATATATACCCTTCCTTATCTTAATGGCAAAAAAGGTGTTCCCATTCGGGAATGCCTTATCCATGTATTTCAACCTTTTTCGATACCTGGCATAAAAGGTTATTTTTAATTAGCCATTTTAAAACTTATTAATTCTTAATTAAAACTAACTCTTGCCAATTTGCCTAATTTTTTTATTGTCATTAAATCATGGGGAACTAAAAATGACTCAAACAGAAAAGAAGGAATCTACAACCCAAACAGCGACAGGCAGTTACCAAGCCAAGCACGGGAGGTACGGACTATCCACTCACACAGATATCCGGGCGGGTAATGTCATCTGTCATGGACTCGACGATCCGGAAAAAGTAGAATTATTAACGGAATTTTTTGGTCAAGAATCATAAAAAGGGTGGTTACAACGAAAATGTCGTCAAGTTATCTTTTAAATTTGGCACTCTTTAAAAGTGGCTGAATTTGTGTGCTATGTTGGTTATTTTGTCTGGACAAATTTCCGAAACATCAAAAATAAAAAGTACTTGATATTTTTGATAAAGCCAACATACACCCAAATAATTGATAAACTTGACAGGTTTTTAAGACCTGTTTGGTTTGTTTGAATAGGTATATTATTTTTTAGGAAGTTCCTCAGTTAAATAAATCGTTGACATTAGGTGCTAAGGTAACTTGCAAAAATTAATATACCCATGTCCAGACCTGTCAGGTTTTCAAAATATGATAGTGTTTTTCCTTGACATTTTTGAATTTGAATTTTTCCTGTTTATCCTGGTTAAGAGATTATTATGGAAAGAAGAAAAATGACTTTGCTGTTAATGTTAACCATTTTCAGTATATTTTTAATTGATTGTTCGGGTTCGGATATGCCTTTGGATACGCCTGTTGAATTTGTGGATATTCCAGGAAATGGGGTTGACATCAAGCATTTCAAGATGAGCAAAACAGAAATTACTAATCAACAGTATGTGAATTTCTTGAATTCGGCCCTGCGTGCTAATAAAATTACGGTTGGTCAAGTTGAACCATTAAATCAGTCGTTGTCAAAACCTAAAACGTCAAATCGTTTAATGAAACAAATGCGTCTTTATAAATCCAAAAATCAACAATTGGTTTATGATGAAAATGGTAATCGTATACTGGATTTATTAAATATTAGAACAATCGGAGATCATGATCATGACGGGGTTGTGGAACTATGGGAAATGAAAAACCCGTTAAATAGGTGCATGATTGAATATGACAAGGATAGTAAAATATTTAAAGTAGTTAATCCAAAAGAGGTTGATTGGAATATCTATTTTGATAATGATAATCTTCCAGATGGAATAGAGGCTGTTGATTCCATAACTAATTGGGCCGAGTTGCATGAATTTTGGCCTGAAGAAGTCTCTTTTGAAAGAAGACAGCAGGTTACTTTTGATAAAGGGGATTATAATAAAGATGTACTCTTTGTGGGCATTCATGATTTAGATTTTGAATTACCTTCACACGAAGAAGTAAAGAAATGGCCGGTCATTTTTATTGAGTACTACTCAGCAAAAGCATTTGCTGATTTTTATGAATTTGATTTGCCTACTTCTAAAGAGGTTCAATGGGCAGGCGCGGCTGGAATGGGATATAAATATGGAACAAATGACGGTACTATAACTACCAAGAATGTCATTTATAATGATCACTCTGTAGCAAATGATTATACCAGACTAGCTAGGGGGGGTCTCGACCACACAACATGGCCAGGACAACACAAAGGACATGTTCAACCTGTTGCTTCTTGTCCTCCAAATTCCTATGGTGTATATGATTTGTCAGGAAATGTTATTGAATGGACAAAATCAAAAAATAGTCCAGAACTAAATTGTCCTGTAAAAGTTTCTTCTGATTTTGAGACACGTATAACTATTGGCGGAGGTTGGACGTATCCTAAAGAATACTTATCACTGTCCAAAAGATGTTTTACGGAATCAAACATCGCTGCAACCAATGACCATTTTGGATTTAGAGTAATTAGAAGGTAGTATTTTTCTGGAACAACAATTTGGTAAGGACAAACCGAGATCGAATTGTATATCCCTAACATATAGCCTGTAAGCTAACTCGCCAATAATACCCATTTCAAAAATGCCCCGTCTGGACATGGGTATATTAATTTTTGCAAGTTACCTTAGGCGGCAAAAAATGGTGGGCAACGAAAAGATGTTCTCCATAAGTAGGAAATTGATGAAGGGCGCCGTCTTTTAATTTAAATGATTGGGACCATTTACAATAATTATTGTCAATAAACAACTTAGGATATTTATTAAAAATGAAAAAGACTCAAAAGGTAAAAAAATCCACAACTCAAACATCGACAGGCAGTCACCGAATCAACCACAGCAAGCAGCGGAGTTACGGACTATTCACCCACACGGCTATCGCAGCGGGTTTTATTTTGTGTCAGGAAGTTGAGGACGAGGAACAAGGTAAGCGATATTTAGAAGGCATTTTTTAGAAGAGGGAAGTAAATTAACGGTTACCAATTAAAGTTTGGCAAAATTCGTACTACAATTTAGCACAATAATGGTATTATTGTCAATAAACAACCATAGAATTTATTAAATAATGAAAAAGACTCAAGAAGCTAAGAAATCCACAACCCAAACATCGACAAACAGTGACCAAGCGAACCACAGCAAGCAGCAGAGATACGGACTACTTGCCCATACGGGTATCGCCGCTGGTGCTGGACAGGATGAAGAATCGGGTTTGATGTTTTGTCAGGGGTTTGATGACAAGGAAACAGGAATACAATTAGTTGAAGGACTTTATAAGTAGAACTTGTATTTCAATCTGATTTTTCAAAAACTTGACTCCATCTTTTTTAAGACAGAACTGAGTGAATAAAAAATGACTCAAACAGAAAAGAAAAAATCCACAACACAAATCGACAATAGCCACCAAACTAAAGCAATGCTAAAGCAAGCACAGTACGGATTATCCGCCCACACAGATATCCGTGCGGGGTATCATTACCATGTGCTTGGTAATGTACACAATCATCAATTTTTGGAATTTGATAGTGGCGGGAAGGTTGAAGAGGGGAAAATTGTTTAGCGAAAGGTAACTATTCAGGGCAACCATGAAGGATTGCCCCTACAACAATATTTTTATGTAGAGTGACGAAAATATAGTTAGCTAGAAAAGTTTTATCCTAAAAAAGTAGTAAACAGTGAGCCTTAGAATAAATTCTAAGGCTAAAAGCTTAAGTAGGCTAAAGCCTACTAAATCAGTTATAGACATTCAGAAAAATAAATTACTTCGGCACGAAATTTCACAAGGAGGCAATCGCGGCGGTTTGCCCCTACAATATATTATGCCATCAATAGTAAGGGTGGACGTTTGCCCTTAGCCTCCGAATTTATTCTGAGGCTTTTTTATAACTGTAAACCACTTTTGAAGAGGGCTGCCAAAAATTGGATTTTTTGCTGGATAAAACTTTTCTGACTAACTATACGACAAGAATGCCGTGAAGTTATCCTTTATAGGTTTAAAGAAGGGTTACTTTTTTTCTTTTTTCGTGTTACAATGCCTCGTGGTGACATCGAACGTCACCCGTTTTTTGAACTGGCGTTTCCAAGATGAAATATTTTTTTGAGTTATTGGCTTATACATAGTTCTGCCGATATTTAATAAGACTCCATTGTATTTACGTCATTGTGTTTTACAACTATGAGGATTAAAAAATGAAAAAAACTTACAAGGTTAAGAAATCCACAATCCAACTAAAACCGACAAGCCACCGCGCAAAAAAAAC
>QNES01000132.1 GCA_003645255.1 Gammaproteobacteria bacterium | reverse complement strand
GAATCAGAAACTCATGAAAAAGAAGTTTCGCCTGCTTCTTCTCCAACCAGCCTAATCACTCAGGAACAACAAATGGAGAACAATGCCGTTTCGATCAATCCCAACGCCTTTGCTTTGGATTTATATGCCAAATTAAAGGATAAACCGGGCAACCTATTCTTTTCTCCTTATAGTATTTCTTCAGCACTTGCGATGACTTATGCCGGTGCCAGCGGAAATACGAAGACGCAAATGGCGAAAACCTTACATTTTGATGTCAATCAAAACATTCATCAAGATTTTTCCAGTTTGAACAAATCACTAACGGCTCAAAGTGAAGCTTACCAGCTCAATATAGCCAACGCGCTTTGGGGACAAAAGGGATTGGCATTTTTAATTGAATTTGTTGACTTAAACCATGAATACTATGGGGCAACATTAAAATCAGCCGATTTCAAAGGTGCAACCGAAACAGCTAGACAAACCATCAATCAATGGGTAGCCGATCAAACGGAAAACAAGATTAAAGAACTGTTTGTCCCTGGCATCCTGAATCAACAAACCCGATTAGTCTTAACGAATGCGATTTACTTTAAAGGTAACTGGCAATTTCCATTTGAGCCAGAAAATACGAGCGAATTGCCCTTTCATTTATCAACTGATAGCAAAGTCGATGTACCAACTATGTATCGGGAAGGTGAATTCAAGTATATGGAAAATCAAGACCTCCAGATTATCGAATTGCCCTATCAGAAAAATGATTCGCAACAGAGCCTTTCCATGTTAGTGATTTTGCCTAGGAAAGTTGATGGTCTTTCTTTGGTAGAAGAAAAACCTGAGCAATGGCTATCCTACATTGAACCGCAAAGGTTTAAAAGTGAAAAGGTAAAAGTCTATTTACCAAAATTTCAGCTAGAATCTGCCCTTCAGTTGAAAGACGCTCTGGAAAACTTGGACATGTTGGATGCTTTTGATCTGGGAAATGCTGATTTTTCGGCTCTCACTGGAAAGAAAAATTTAGCCCTATCAGCAGTTGTGCATAAGGCTTTTGTTGAAGTCAATGAAGAAGGAACGGAAGCCGGGGCAGCAACGGGTGTCGTTGTCACTTTAAGGGGAATTCTTCCACCCCCCATTGAATTTCGTGCCGATCACCCCTTTATCTTTTTGATTAAGGATAATCGTTCAGACAGTATTTTATTCCTTGGGAGAGTCATCGATCCACTTATGTAGGGGAAAGTTAATGATTAAAGTAGGTATTATAGGTGGTACAGGTTATACCGGCGTTGAATTATTACGTTTATTAACCCAGCATCCGCAAGTACAGGTACAAACTATCACATCTCGTAGTGAGGCAGGTACGCCTGTCAGTGATTTATTTCCTAATTTGCGGGGACATTTCGATTTAGTTTTTACGAAACCGGTACCTGAAAATTTTGCCGATTGTGATATTGTGTTTTTTGCCACACCTAATGGGATTGCGATGCAAAGTGTCCCCGATTTACTTAAATCGGGTATTAAAGTTATTGATTTAGCAGCCGATTTTCGCATTAAGAATGTCGCCGTTTGGGAAAAGTGGTATGGTATGGAACATCGTTGTCCAGATTTACTTGATGAGGCAATATATGGTTTGCCTGAAATGAATCGGGTGAACATTGCTAAGGCGCGTTTGGTAGCGAACCCTGGGTGTTATCCAACAGCGGTGCTATTGGGATTTTTACCTTTATTAGAAGCTGGGCTTATTGATCCGCAGCACTTAATAGCAGATGCAAAATCAGGTGTCAGTGGAGCGGGACGTAAAGCGAGTGTATCTAGTTTAATGGGGGAAATGGGGGAAAGTTTTAAAGCTTATAGTGTTTCGGGGCATCGTCATTGGCCAGAAATTTGTCAAGTTTTAAATACCTATACAACTGAGCCGGTGAATTTAACTTTTGTTCCCCATTTAGTGCCAATGATACGTGGTATTGAAGCGACTTTGTATGGTACCCTACTGCGTGATGTGAGTTTAGAAGAAATATCTCTTTCTTTGGTACAGCGTTATCAGGATGAGCCGTTTATTGATGTTTTGCCAGCGAAATCTCATCCAGAGACACGTAGCGTACGTGGTGTAAATAGATGTCAATTAGCTGTACACCGCCCCCAAGATAGTAATATGGTTGTGGTATTATCAGTGATTGATAATTTGGTTAAAGGCGCAGCAGGGCAAGCGATTCAAAATATGAATATTATGAGTGGCTTACCGGAAACGACCGGATTGAATGGTGTCGGATTATTACCTTAATGGGAAATTGTGAATTGTGAACTATAGATGTTCAAAAAAATAAATTTTTATAAACAAAGTTTTTTCAAAAAAACTTTGTTTATATTCAGTGATAATTATTTATGTGATAACTGATAACTGATAACTGATAACTGAACAATGCCTCTAATTTATCGGCAACCTCTTCCTTCCAAACCTAAGCCAGTACCTGGGGTAATGACAATCCGGCAACACCGTTCCTGGGTATGTCCAATGTTAATGGTATTGACTATCGTAGGGGGGGGAGGAATTGGAGTATTTTTATGGCAGAGCAGTATACAAGCCCTGAGACAAAATCGGCAAGTTGCTATAGAACAGCAATTGCAAGAAATCCAAAAATATCGTGAACAACTTAAAAAGGCGTTTCAGCAAAATGCTAATTTAACCGCACAAAATGCTAATTTAACCGCACAAAATGCTAATTTAAGTACACAAAATGCCAATTTAAGCGCACAAAATAAAGAATTACAAGATAAACTGACGATGACAGTGCGTACTACCCAAGTAGATCAAAAAACTTATGCCCAAGTACTCCAATCCCTCAGTCAATTACAGGCAAAAAATCGTGATTTAAAGGAAGAACTGAATTTTTATCAACAGTTGCTAACCTCTACAAAGGCTTCGTTAGAAAGTCAAAATGTGTCGGTTGCCAATTTTACGCTTAATTATGATAAAAAAAGTGAACGTTATCCTTATAAATTAGTATTAACCCAATTGACAAAGGAAATTAAAGTAGCAGAGGGCAGTATACAAATTCACCTAACTGGTAAAGCGCGTGGCAAAACAAAACGTTTGAAAATGAAGCAAATTACAAAGAATAAAGTGAATTCACTCAAATATCAATTACTTTATTTTAAACGTATTGAAAATGAATTAAAGTTGCCCAAAAGATTTACGCCTCATCAGTTAATCATTCGTATTTTGCCAAAGGGTCAAAAAGAAGCTCAGGAAGTTCGTTTTAAATGGAAAGATTTACAAAAATAGGAGCCATAAAAATATGTGGGGAAACCGTAAAAGAAAAGTTACTCGAATTGATTCATTAATTGGTCAACAAACAAAAATTAAAGGTGAAATTAATTTTAGTGGGGGGCTACATATTGATGGTCATATTGAAGGCCACATCCGTGCATTGGAAGACCCTAGTGCTGTATTGACTTTAAGTGAACAGGGTACAATTAAAGGTGATGTACGAGTACCTAATATCATTCTTAATGGCACTGTATTCGGTAATGTGTATGCCGAAGAACATATTGAATTAGCCATTAGTGCCAGTGTGACAGGTAATGTATACTATAAATTAATTGAGGTGGCAGCAGGGGCAGAAGTGAATGGCAGTTTAATACATTCTGCTGATATGGCAAATCAACCGGCATTGCCCCTAGAACACAAAAAGAAGAAAAAGTCTTCTTCAAATGATTCTGAGTCAGAAAGTTCATAGATACAGGGCAGAAATACCATTTTTGGAAAAAAGGGTATTTCTGCTTTCAAAAAAAATACTATTTTTTTAAAATTTTGAAAACTCATTATTAAAAAAATCCATTCGGGGAAGTTATGAACGGTTTTTTAGCCCCTGCTAAACTTAATTTATTTTTAAATATCACCTCACAACGAGCGGATGGCTATCATTGCTTACAAACTATTTTTCAATTTCTTGACTATTGCGATATTTTGCATTTTAATAAACGTAGCGATGGAAATCTCATAAGTCACTACAGCCATGCGGAAAATTTTCCGCCTGAACAAGATTTAGTTTTACGGGCTGCCCATTTACTTAAACAATATAGTGGTACACTGTTGGGTGCTAATATACAAGTCGACAAAAAAATTCCTTTGGGCGGTGGCTTAGGTGGTGGTAGCTCAGATGCTGCAACCACATTATTAGCTTTAAATAAAATTTGGCAATTAGATTTATCTTCTGTTATCCTATCAAAGCTAGGTTTAAAACTGGGTGCTGATGTACCGGTTTTTGTGCAAGGTCATGCAGCATGGGCGGAAGGTATAGGCGAAATATTGACACCAATAGATCTTGATGAGCCTTGGTATTTGGTGCTTGATCCTGCTTGCCAAGTATCAACCGCCACAATTTTTAATGCTAGGGACTTGACACGCGATTCATTATCTGTCATAATGGGTGATTATTTTGCAGATCGAACTCAAAATGTTTGTGAATCAGTTGTGCGTCGCCTTTATCCCCAGGTGGGAGAGGCTCTGGATTGGCTCAGTCAATATAGCCCTGCTCGGATGACAGGAACAGGTGCTTGTTTGTTTGCACGTTTTGCTAATTTAGCATCGGCAAACACTGTGCTTGCTGAATTGCCAGGTCAATGGCGTGGTTTTGTGGCTCAGGGAAAAAATATTTCCCCGGCTTTGAGTCAATTTAGAAAAACATTGTAAAATAATGCTAATTTGAAATGTGAAATGATTGACAGCAAAAAAATTTTTCATTTTTGCTTGCAATTCATATAAAAATTTGTTATAATCCAATCTCAAATATTTTTGGGGTGTAGCCAAGCGGTTAAGGCACTGGGTTTTGATCCCAGCATACCCAGGTTCGAATCCTGGCACCCCAACCACTTTATTTTTTCCACCATTTCCCCATGAATTCCGTAAATGCTTCGGATGTGTCAAACCGAATGATGGTATTTACCGGTAATGCTAATCCGGCGTTAGCAAAAGCTGTCGTAGCTCATCTGAATTTACCTTTAGGTAAGGCGGTTATTGATCGTTTTAGTGACGATGAAATTATGGTAGAAATCCGTGAAAATGTTCGCGGTAAAGATGTTTTTATCATCCAACCTACTTGTGCGCCTACCAATGATCATTTGATGGAGTTACTCGTTTTAGTTGATGCGGTGCGGCGTGCATCAGCCGGTCGTGTGACAACTGTTATTCCTTATTTAGGTTATTCCCGTCAAGATCGTCGTCCTCGCTCTGCCCGTGTTCCTATCACTGCTAAAATCGTTGCCAATATGATCGCTACCGTTGGTACTGATCGTGTACTCACTGTCGATTTACATGCGGACCAAATTCAAGGCTTTTTTGATTTACCTGTTGACAATATTTATGGTTCACCGATTTTAGTGAGCGATATTTGGCGACATGAATATCATGATTTAATCGTTGTGTCACCGGATGTGGGTGGCGTTGTTCGTGCCAGGGCTTTAGCTAAACAACTGGATGATGCTGATTTAGCGATTATTGATAAACGTCGTCCCCGCCAAAATGAGGCGATAGTGATGAATATTATCGGCGAAGTGGAAAATCGTACTTGTATTATTATCGACGATATGGTTGATACTGCCGGTACTTTATGTGAAGCTGCCGGTGCTTTGAAAAAAAATGGAGCGGCAAAAGTCGTCGCTTATTGTACCCATCCGGTATTATCTGGCAAAGCGGTAAAAAATCTTGAAGCTTCTGGCTTAGATGAACTTGTTGTAACAGATACCATTCCTTTAAAAGAAAATGCGGCGGCTTGTGAAAAAATTCGTCAACTCAGCATGGCGGAAATGTTAGCCGAAACCATGCGCCGTATCAGTGAAGAAGAATCAGTCAGTTCTTTATTTATGGATTAACTGATAACTTAATTATAAAAACCTCTGGTCGTGGAGGTTCCCTATATATTTTTATTTGGAGAATCAATCAAAATGAAAATTTTTGAACTCAATGCCCAACTGCGTACCGATTTAGGTAAAGGTGCGAGCCGCCGCCTACGTCGCACCGAGCATGTACCTGCCATTATATATGGTGCTGGTAAGAAACCTGTTTCATTAACATTATCCCATAACGAACTACTTAGAAATTTAGAGCATGAAGCTTTTTATTCACGAATATTGACTGTTAATATTGACAATCAACCTGAAAAGGCGGTGCTTAAAGATTTACAACGCCATCCCTATCGTCCCTTAATAACGCATTTGGATTTACTGCGTGTGAGTGAAAATAAAAAACTACACATGCATATTCCTTTACACTTTATTCATGAAGAAAAGTGTCCTGGGGTTAAACAAGATGGTGGTGTTGTGTCCCATTATGCGGCTGAAATTGAAATACGATGTTTACCTAAAAATTTGCCTGAATTTATCGAAGTCGATTTACAAAACGTTGTACTTAATCAAATTTTACACTTATCAGATTTAGTACTCCCTTCAGGGGTTGAATTAGCTAAAGCTGCTGTTGTTGACATACCGCTGGTTTCGGTGCATTTACCGCGTGGTGTTCAAACTGACGAAGAAAAAGAAGCTGAGGATATCCCAGAAGAAGCAGGGAAAAAATCACAAAGTACTTCTACTAGCTAATACACTGGTTTTAGACCTGACATGTTTGTTAAACTTGTCAGGTCTACCGTTTCCTGATAAACTGCTAAAGGTAATCCGTGTGTCTATTGCACTTATTGTAGGGCTAGGCAATCCTGGCTCCCGTTATGTTGCCACTCGTCATAATGTTGGTTTCTTGGTGGTAGATAATCTTGCTGTGCAAGCGAAAACCCTGTTTCGCAATGAAAAGAAATTTTTTGGTGAAGTCAATCGAGTAGAATTCCCCCCACCTCCCCCTTTTCAAAGGAAAGAACTGGATATTTATCAAACAAATGTCTCTCTCATCGAAAAATCACTATCCCCGTGCTGGTTACTTAAAGCCCACACTTTTATGAACAACAGTGGACAAGCAGTCAGTGCATTAGCAAATTATTATAAAATTCCAGTTGAACAGATTTTAGTGATTCACGATGATCTTGATTTTCCGCCTGGCACCGTTCGTCTTAAAAAAGGGGGAAGCGACTGTAAACATAATGGCTTAAAAAGTATTATCGCTCATTTGGGCAGTCATCAATTTCTACGTTTACGGTTTGGTATAGGTCATCCAGGACGGAGTGCAGAGGTAACTAATTATGTTTTGGGTATACCTAGTCGTGAAGAACAGACAGTAATTGAAGAAGCTATGAGTGCCGCTTTAGAAGCGATGCCATTAATAGTGGCAGGGGAACTTGATAAGGCTATGCAGCAATTGCATACTCGTATCTAATGATCCAACAGCGGCTGGAAAATTAAGAAATTAAGCAAAAAGGCTCGTTTCAACTTGCTTACGAATATCATTTCCAACTAAAGTTTCAATCAGTTCTAAGGCAAAATGCATGGCGGTGCCTGGTCCCCTTGAGGTGATGATTTGTCCATCTTTCACCACTGGTGCATCTATAAAATGCATATCAGGCACCAGCATCTTTTCCAATACGCCAGGATAACTGGTAGCAGATTTATTTTGTAATAAACCCGCATTTGCCAACACTTTAGGAGCGGCGCAAATAGCCGCAGTATATTTACCGAGTTGCTGCATTTCTTTGAGCAATTGGTGAATACGGGGATCCTTATCAAGATAATCTGCCCCAGGTAAGCCACCTGGTAATACGATCATATCAAAGTGTTGTTTCATAGCTTCATCTAAGGTTGTATCTGGTATCAATACGACACCTTGACTTGCTTTAACGGGTTGGGAATCTAATCCCGCTGTCACGACAGTAATACCGGCACGACGTAAAAGATCAACGACAGTAACGGCTTCAAGTTCTTCACAACCTTGAGCAAGTGGAACAAGTACAGGTGGCATATTAGTTGTTTGTTTCTCGTTCCCACGCGCCTGCGTGGGAATGCAGTGAAAGATGTGCCTGCGTCGCGCTTCGTAATACTAGACGCTGGCGCGTCCAGAATGGCTTCCCACGCCGGTGCGTTGGAAGCAGAAAGTTTAAGAACGATGGGCTTTGAGAATATTCAAGCCCTTCAATAAATTAAGTGCTTCGTACACCGCATAATCACTTTTCACTAAAGGTTCTTCCGTTTTATTAGTATCCGATTGGCTATCAGTTTTAACTTCAGAACCCGCCTTGCCATTGTCTAAATGCCCTGCTAAATCGGACTCTTTAATTTGCAAGTTCTCGTCTGATTCGAGCGCGGCAATCTCAACTTTTTTCAATACAATATCAGGTTTTATCCCTTCCGCTTGTATTGAACGACCAGAAGGCGTGAAGTAACGTGCTGTTGTCAATTTCAAAGCTGCATTATTATTCATTGGTAAAATTGTTTGAACAGAACCTTTACCAAATGTTTTAGTACCCATAATGATAGCTCGTTTATGATCTTGGAGAGCACCTGCAACAATTTCTGATGCAGAAGCTGAACCACCGTTGACCAATATCACTAAAGGGGCACCATCAAGAAAATCTTGAGAATCAGCCTTAAAATCCAAGGAAGAATCAGAAACACGACCTTCGGTATAAACTATTCGCCCCTGACTGAGAAAAGTATCCGAAACTTCTACAGCAGCGTTCAATACACCACCAGGGTTATTGCGCAAATCTAACACTAAACCTTTAAGTTCTCCCTTATTCTCTTTCTTAATAGTCGCTATCGCTTTTTCTAAATCTTCACCAGTATGCGCTTGAAAATGACTAATACGGACATAACCATAGTTTTCTTCTAAAAGACGGCTCTTAACACTTTTAACTTGGATAATATCACGCATAATGGTGATGGTGATGGGTTTATCCTCAGTTTCGCGTACAATCATTAAGGCAATGCCTGTACCCGGTTTTCCGCGCATAATTTTGACAGCATCATTGAGAGTCATTCCTTTGACCGGTGTATCATCTAAGCGAATGATTAAATCACCAGCTTGTATCCCAGCACGTTGTGCCGGTGTATCATCAATTGGTGCAATCACCTTAACAAAACCATCTTCCATACCAACTTCAATACCCAATCCCCCAAACTCACCAGTTGTACCAATTCTAATTTCTTGAAAAGCCTCTGGGGTTAAGTAACTTGAATGCGGATCCAATCCGCTTAACATACCTTGAATAGCATTTTCTAACAGAGTTTTGTCATCGACTTCTTCCACATAATCGCTTTTGATTCTATGAAAAACTTCAGTAAAAGTACGCAGTTCTTCATAAGGCACTGCTGCCATATTGCTTTGACGATTGGCAAAAACATCGCTCCCAAAGGCAATATAGGAACCAATAATAAAGCCGATTAATAGGGAAGGTAAATAACGGAATAAATTTCGCATTCGCTTCTCCAAATACCCGTAAACGGATTCTCCAATTTTCTTAATGACACTATATATCATTATATAATAACGTTTTAAAAATAGCAATATCAATTAGAGGATATACTGCACGCGGGCATAACTTCAACTTTTATGTAGGGCGGATATGTCTTTTTTTTGCCCACCTGCCTCATTTAACTATTAACCATTTTCTTGGTGCTTGAGGTACACCTTGGTAGCGGATTTCAAAATATAAAGCCGATCTTTTACGTCCACCACTATTTCCGACTGTCGCAATCGTGTCATTTGTATTAACCCAATCTCCCGTTTTGACATATAAACTTTGATTGTGTGCATATAAGCTCATATATCCTTCGCCATGCTCAATAATGACCAACAATCCAAAGTGGCGAAACCACTGTGCAAAAACGACACGCCCTACTGCAACAGCATGGACCTTTTTACCTTTTGCAGCCGCAATGAGCATACCTTGCCATTTTAAATGACTGACTAAACGTTGACCAAATCGCTTGATCACTTTTCCTCGTACAGGAAATGGTAATTGCCCTTTAAGTTTAGCAAACGTTTCATATTGCCCAGGGGGGTATGGAATATCTTTAAAAGCCTCTCCCAAAGTTCCCAACAAGGTTTCTAAGTGGCGTTTGTCTTCTTGTAAACGTTTGAGTTCCTTATCCTGATTTTCAAGGGTGTTAGCCAATTGTGTTAAAATTTTTTGACGATCTTTATAGTTAAGTTCTAATTCCTCCTTTTTGTGTGTTTGATCAATCACTAACTGATTTAAATCCGTCTTTTCAAGTTCGATAGCTTGTTTGAGCGTCGTTAATTCTTGCAAAGTATTTTTGATGTTTGTGATTTGACGGCTTTTAGTTTGGTTGAAATACTTATAGTAGGTTAGCACCCTTCCTATCGTGAAGGGTTCTTCTTGATTTAACCATAATTTTAAGTAGTCTTGATGCCCCGTCATGTAAGCGGCGCGGATTTGTCGTGCTAATATCTGGCGTTGTGTTTCAAGCTGAGTTTGTTGAACTAATTGCCTATTTTTCAAATCAGCCAAAGTATATTGCTTGTCAGTGAATGCACTATGTAAAATTTCTAAGCGTTGAGCAACTTTGCCTATATCTTCTTCACTATGTTGTAATTGACGTTGCAATTGTCCGTACTGAGTATGGGTATTATGCCTTTGAACTTGTAATTGAAGAATGCGTGATTCCAGTTGACGAAGTTGTTCTGAAGTCGCCTCATCAGCTACTGAAAAATTTATGAAACCCAACAAAAAAATTGCCAAAATTTGACGTATCATGAACTTTTTATTTTAGACCGATTTTTTCCAAAAATCGGATTTTTGAACTCATTATTGGTGACTTTTCCCCTGATTAGCAACCGCTTGTTCTGCATTTTTAATTGCTTCCTCGTTCCCAAGATAATAGTGTTTGATGGGCTTAAAATTTTCATCCAATTCGTACACTAAAGGTATCCCGGTAGGAATATTTAGTTCCAAAATATCTTGATCTGAAATATTATCAAGATATTTTACCAATCCCCGTAAACTATTACCATGTGCGACAATGAGAACCTTTTTATTTTGCTGAATGAGCGGCACTATTTTTTCTTTCCAACAACTTAGCACTCGTTCAATAGTTGTTCCTAAAGATTCGGTTAAAGGTAAAAGCTTTTCATCAAGTGTTTTGTAACGAGGATCATGTCTCGGACTTCTTTTATCCGATAATTCTAGTGCCGGTGGCGAGACATCACAACTTCTCCTCCAAATTTTAACCTGTTTTTCGCCATGTTCTAATGCGACTTCTAACTTGTTTAATCCCTGAAGTATTCCATAATGGCGTTCATTTAATCGCCAATCACGATAAACAGGGAGCCACATCAGGTCCATTTGATCTAAAGTAATCCAAAGTGTACGGATAGCCCTTTTCAAAACAGATGTAAAAACTATATCAAATACATATCCTTCATTTTTCAGGATTTTACCGGCATTTAACGCTTCAAGTTTACCCTTTTCAGAAAGATCAACATCAGTCCAACCGGTGAAACGGTTTTCTTTATTCCAAACACTTTCACCATGTCTTAATAATATTAATTTATACATAGAAGTATATTTTAGGCGATTTTTTATAAAGAAATCATCTTAGATTTCCTAACTAAATTGTTAAACCAAATTGCTATTGTAATCAAAAATTATAATACAATGCTTTAAAAATTTTAAATTACCTAACTAATTCCTGATTATTATATCAAATATAGTACAACTGTTGAATTTATTCCACTATTTGTTCAAATGATATTTTACTTTCTATTTTTAATTCCCCATATTTACCTATTTAAAATCTATTTTTATTTTCCATGTTTAATAATTCTAATAAAGTACCTTATGGATTAAATGTTATAACAAGTTATTGTCATAATAATTTTAATATTAACATAATAACTTGATTAAGAATATTGCCAAAATTGATGATTATCAATAAAATATTGAAATTGAGTTCGTTATTATAATTTATATTTATTGAATATTTAGAATAGAAATCAAATTTTAACCCTAAAAGTCTTCAAAAAAACAATTTTCAATTAAAAAAAGGTTCGACTTTACCTGCTAAAAATAAAAATAAGCTATTGAAAAATAAATAAAAATTAATATTTTTTGATTAAAATGAATGGGGGTACTTGAAAAGTTTAAATATTCAATATATTAATAGATCATTGTTAGTCAATATTATGAATAATTAACTCACTATGAGAATTGTAAATTATGAATACCCATTTTTTGACTGAATTTGAACTAAGAACTATGTCAAGCAATATTCATCCCCTTACACTGATTACCCATGATGAGGATATTGAACGGGCATCTCGCTCTATGAAAGCGATGTCTCATCCATTGCGCCTAAAAATTCTTTGTATTTTAGGCGAACATGAATACAGTGTGCAGGAGATTGTTAAGCAAGTAGGCACTTCACAAAGCAATATTTCACAGCATTTATCCATTTTACGTGACAAGGGTATTTTATCTTCACATAAAGATGCCAATCGCGTTTTTTATCGAGTCAGTGATGCGCGTACTCTACGCTTAATTAGTATGATGCGTGAAGTATTTTGTTCTTCTTATTGTAGTTAATGCTTGAATCATTACCGAACAATCCCCATTGTTCGGTGTCTATCGGTTTTTATCTTTTTTCACAATATTTAAAGAACTTTAAAG
>QNES01000131.1 GCA_003645255.1 Gammaproteobacteria bacterium | reverse complement strand
TGTCAGTTTCATTAAGTCGTTAAAATCTGAAAAATAGTTTTTAATTGCTTCATCAAACGAGAGAAATAAACCAGAACATAAGAGTCTATTTTTGGAGTAGGTTTGTTTTTTAATTTCCATTATTTTTTTTTGGGTAATGATTCTCAAAATGATGTCTCCTTTGTAAATTCATTCACATTCTAACACATCAAATCCAAAAACATGAATTTTTTAATGTTAATTTTTCAAAATATTTTCGCTCACATATTATGCCCTTATGTTTACCGTTGTACTAAACCACCAACATCCGAACATCCACCGCCCTACTTGAAAGAAGCACCTCATATTTTTGCTTAGGTTTTCCATAAACATTAATATTTTGGTGGGTGCTGATTGAGGTGTTTTTATCAATATAGTTGCTTTGCTGAAATAGGATTTTTTCAATAGTTTCTGAGGTAAGTTCTTGATAATGTTGTGTTATTTTAGTTTTTAGAATCGTTTCAAGTCTTTTTATTTGCCCTAATCCTTCAATAACGGGTATCAGTAGAATCAGGTAATCTCTGGCGCGACTGATGGCGACGTTTAAAATATTTTGGTTGTTTAAGAAGATATTTGAACTGATTGTTGGGGGTGGGTTCAATAAATTCAATATTATGTCAAATTCGTCGCCTTGAAAGCGGTGTACGGTGCCAGTTATGATTGAATTGGGGGGGTGAGGGTTGATGGCAAGCATTTTTTCGACTAGGGTGGCTTGTGCCAGGTAGGGGCAGACTATGCCTATTTTCCATCCTTTCGGGGCTTGTTTGGAGAGAGAGAGTGCCATTTCAACTGTTAAAATCGCGGCGTAAATATGGTAGATGCCTCCGTTTTCTAAGCGCCGTGCGCGATATAGGTTTTCTTGATTGACAGGAAATTTAATGACGGTGATTTCTTTTAAATCAAAGTTTTCTAGCTTTAGTGGTTTTTTGTCGGTTATTGGGCGGTGGTGTTTTAAAATGCCGTCGTAACTGAATTGACTGAATAGGGTGCCTAAGGGCGGAATACTTCTATACTGTGTGGTTAGTTGGGTGATGGGATAGTGATGTGGGGATTGAAAACGGTTTATGCCGACTAGCGTATAAATATTTTCGGCTTTCCATTGTTCGGCGAGTACCAGTGGTTGAATTTGAAAGGGATCGCCTCCGATTATAAAACGACAATGGGTTTGTTGATATAAGACGTGAACTATTTGCGCTAACATAATCATTGAGGCTTCATCGAATATGATAATATCCCACTGATAATCTTTGAGCAAGCTTGATGAGAAGCCGTCATATAGGAATCGGGCTATCGTGGTGATAAGCACACACTTTTTGAGGCGCGTGAATTCAAAGGATTTCTCTTTTAATAGGGCAGCCCTTTCTATTTCAGTATTTCCTGTTACGCCGAAACGTATTAGCCAGTCTTGATAAAAAGTGCCTCTTTTTGAAATAGGGGAGTTAGGGGAGTTAGGGGTTTCTATCATTATTTTATTGATTAAGACATCTGCTACTTTATTTGTGGGTGTCAATACCAGTATTTTTAAATTTGTTGCGCCCTGTATTAAGGGTATTATTTTTTCTTTGGCTAAATAAGTTGTTTTCCCTGTGCCAGGGGGTCCTAGGATAAATTCAATTTGGGGGGGTAAGTTGGTTTGTAAATTATCGTTATCGGTGCAGGGCAGTTGCTGAAATTCTGTTTTTAGCTTTTCTAATACAAAGGCGGGATTTTTTATTTCAATAATGGCACTTTGTACTCGATTTAAGTTGATTTCTTGAATGTCGGTGGCAGATTTGAGGCGGGCGCGTAGGGTAAACTCTTTGACATTGACGACTTCTATTAATACGCTTTTTGTTTCATTGCCTAAATGGAGTTGTAAGGATAAATCGGCGATATCTTCTATGGAGGGCGGAATATAGCGGGTGGGTTTTTTGAGTATGATGATTTTATCTGAGGTAGGATGTTTTTCGATTTGGCTGAATTTGATATTGATGCCGTTTTTTTGATTTTCGCTATTGAGACAGTATTCTAATGCTAATAGGGTGTTGAACCAGTGAAAGCTGTATTTTTTTATGTCTTTTAGGCGGGTTCGTAATGCTTCGATTTTGGTGAGTTCATCAAATTTTTGTTTGAATTGCTGCTCTAATTGTATTTGTTTAGATGTGTTACCCTCTTTTTGTTCGTGACTGATATTCGACGCTGGCGCGTGGGAACGAGAAGATTCGTTTTTATGAGGAGAATGTTGGTTATTCTTTTGAAAGGGGGGCGATTTGGAGCGAGAATTTTTTTGAGCTAAGAAATGCTTAAATTTTTTTAACACTTCTGCCGGTTCTTTTCCGATAGCACCTGCTAATTGAAAAAGTTCATTTCCATAAGCTAAACGTTCTTTTTGTATTTTGGTAAAACCTGTGAGTCTTTCCGGTTGAATCCCTAATTTTTCGATTAAAATTTTTGCGGCATAATTTTCTGTTTCATAATTTGCGGTGAGTTCTGGTGCGATGATATCTGCCGGTTTGAGACAGGTATTATGATTATAAAGCCAAACGGTTTGTTGGAGTGTTGTCAAGAATTTTGCGTCGAAGTAGTAATATCTGTCGCGCCGGTAGAACCAGTGATATTGCCCTTTAAAAATTTCTTGCCCTAAGTTGTCTTCAATCAGTTTGAGTAGAAATTGCCATAATATTTGGGAGCGTTCTAAATTCATTTTGGTGAAAAATGTGTTTAAGCCTTCAATGTCATAATCGTAGGTGTATTGAGATGAATGATAGTAGTCATAGGTATATTTTCCTTGATGAATGGCTTCCCTTTGTTGCACTGATAGTGTGGCTTTAATTTTGATTCGCTTGGGTTTATCTTCAATTCCTAGTTCTTTGAAAAAGTTATATAATGGTATTTTTCCATAGTTGTTTTCTATTTCAGCATAAAATGCGTGATCTAAAAAATAGATATTGGGGGTGTGACTAAAATAGTTTTTTAAATTGTCGGTTGGGAAATAAATCAAGCCTGGTAATAGATGCACCGTTGAATGATCAGCTAGGGCGCGACAAAAGGGGATATTTTTGAGTTGATTGAGATAATCGCTTTTTTGATGCCAAGGGCAGTTTAAAAAATAGCTGAACATTTTGTTGAAGTCTTTTAATATTATTGACGGTGCAATGTCGTCTTTTTTTTTGTAGCGGGGCAAAATGTAATATTTAATTTCTTCAAACGCTTTTGGCTGATCTAATCCTAATGCTAATAAAAACTGCAAAGATTTTTCATTTTGAATAAAACAGTTTTTAACGGTGGGATATTCCGATTCATTTTCCGTTGGTAAATAGACTTGTATTTTGCCGATACGATTGTAGGCGCAAACGATTTCATTATTGGTTAAACGAAGCAAGGGTTTTGTTTTGAGAGTGTTATGTTTGTATTTCCAGAGATAACGCGCTTTTTCTAATAAATAGGTATAAAACTGCATGAGCCATTCGTCACTTTGCGCTTGAATAAATGTTTTAGTTATGCGACGCACTAATTTATCCGATGTGATTTCTTGATTAACTAAATGGTGTTTCACATAATCCCATAGTAATCGTTGATGAAGCGTCATTTGGGGAAATACCCATTGCGCGGCTTCATTTTTGACTAAAATACTGAGTTGTTTTGAGTCTAATAAATTCATTAATCGGGGATTTTCGGCTAAATAGGCTTTTGGTTGTGTCGTGTAGTCGCCCGCCTGGGTTGGCAATAATGCTTGAGCTGATTGTAATTGGTTTAAGACGGCTTCGTAAATCGGGCGAAATAAGTGCGATTTGGAAAAATGGGTTTCATTTATCGGTAATACATTGAAAAAATCTTCTGTGAGTAAACCGAGTTCTTTGATAGTGCTTAAACTTTCAGCTGTTTTTTGTGCGAGTGCTTTGATAAGGTGTTGATTCCATTCTTCATTTTCTTTTATGCCTTCCCGGCTATCGGTTAATAAAAAGGGGGCTTGAATGATAAAGTTAAGGTAAGTGGTTTCTTTAGTGGGAAAAAAGCAGTAGGCGGGAAAGGTTTGCTGATATGAGATTGAAAGGTTTTTTTTTGATAGGTGCGTGAGGTAGGCGATGCTGAAAAGATGGTTTTTTGTTTTGCCTGTGAAAACGAGGAAATATTGTGTATGAGATTGGTTATTTTTTTGATTTATTGTTTGAAATAGATTGAGTTGATGGGAGAGATTGGGTTTATTATAGAAATCCAGTTTTTCATTCTTAGTATATTTCCCTTGACTCCCATCGCTCGCTTTCCAATTAATTTCTATCAAATACCTTAAAAATAGTATGGGATTAGTCAGATTTTTTAATTTGTTTAAAATGGTTTGAAAGGCTAAGGTGGGAAATTGAAGGGGGTTATTAAAAGGAAAATAAAATAAAGTTTCATCTGGTTGCCTATCCGGATGATCTGTGGAAAGCAAAATAGGCACAATAAATCGTTCAATCCTAAAACAAAAGGGCGGATCATAAATTTCTGGGGTGCTGGAATATTGAAAAACTGCCTTAAAACCGACTCCAAATTTACCAATTTGCGCCTCATATTTATTAGAATTACCGATAGAAGTGATTGCATTGATATGCCCTAATTGCTGATTTTGAGTATCTATTTCTTCATTACCTGGTTCTGTGATTGAAAAATGAATGGTGCCATTATGTGCAAAAATCAATCCGGTTTGATTAAGCACAAATCGAGTTTGAGTCGCCCTGACATCATCTGCATTTTGCAATAGTTCATAAATAAAATGGGCAGAATCAGAATATTTTTCAATCACGCGCAATTTAAGCCCTCGCATAGAGCGTTTTTCAAGAACATCGGCATTTTGTTGGCGATCTTTTGAGAGTTGTTTGAAAAGGTTGGTGGGCATTTTTAGTTTTTTTATAGACTATGGAATGGTTAGATTGATGTTGAACATAATGTAGTTCATATCTTATCAAAATATAGGGCAGGGTGGGTAGGAATTTCGAAAAACCTATTTTCAAATGAATGATGGGTTGCAGCGAGAGTTAATACCTACCCTACCTGACTGATTTGTTTTTGGCGTTAAATAAAATCCGAAAATTTGATGACTTGTAGTATAATTAATTGATTTCTATATAACTTGATGTTCAAGTTTTTTTTGCTCACAAGGGTTTTATTACCTTTTAGAAATACTTATCAAAAATAGTATTTATTGAAGTTTTTTGACTTTAAAGGAATTGATATAAAAAGACTAAGAGAATCTATTCAACAACTTAAAGCGGGAGAAGTTGAAGCTGTTAAATTAGATGAGCTGGATGCAAAATTGGATGAATTCATAGAAGAGGTAGGGTGAACACTTATGTTCGCCCCTACAAAACCAAACGTATTCATGGGATTTCGGTGCTAACCTTTGTTATCGCCCTGGCTTAACTATTTGAGGTTTTTCTGTTGTTTCACAATCCAGTCAGTATGAAAAAACTCTCCTCTTGGTTTATCTACCCGTTCATAAGTATGCGCCCCAAAATAATCTCGTTGTGCTTGCAGCAAATTGGCTGGTAATCTTTGACTCCGATAGCCATCATAAAAAGTGAGGGCAGATGATAAAGCCGGAATGGGCATCCCCAAATCAATACCCATTTTGACTGTTTTACGCCATCCAGCTTCTGCCTTTTTAATTTCAGTGGCAAAAAAATCATCTAATAGCAAATTTTCAAGTTGAGGATTTTTATCAAAAGCTTGCTTGATATTCCCTAAAAATTGACTACGAATAATACAACCGCCCCGCCACATTAAAGCAATATCACCATAACGCAATTTCCAACCAGATACTTTAGCCATCTCACGCATTAACATATAGCCCTGCGCGTAGGAAATAATTTTAGAGGCATAAAGGGCATCCGCAATCGCTGCAATCGCTGCAGCATCCTCAAAAAAGGAAGTGTTACTACCCCCAAACAATTGAGCAGCTTTAATTCGTTCCTCTTTGCGAGCCGATAAACAACGAGCAAATACTGCTTCACTAATGAGTGTCAGGGGAACACCTAAATTAAGGGCATCAATAGCTGTCCATTTACCGGTTCCTTTTTGTCCGGCGGTATCTAAAATTTTATCTAACAGAGGCGCACCGTCTTTATCTTTGGCACCTAAAATATGGCTGGTAATTTCAATCAGATAGGAATTGAGAACGCCTTGATTCCAGTCAGCAAAAATAGGCTGTAATTGTTCAACACTTATCTTTAAACCAATATGCAAAAGATGATAAGCTTCAGAAATTAATTGCATATCACCATATTCAATGCCATTATGGACCATTTTAACATAATGCCCCGCGCCACTCTCACCAACCCATTGACAGCAAGGTACCCCATCTACCTTAGCGGCGATAGCTTGTAAAATGGGTTTAGCGACTAGCCAGGCTTTATAACTTCCCCCTGGCATAACAGAAGGACCATAACGCGCTCCCTCTTCACCACCAGAGATACCCACTCCCAAAAATCGGATACCTATTTTAAGTAAATCTTCAACACGGCGATGAGTATCCTGATAATTAGAATTGCCCCCATCAATGATAATATCGCCCTGCCCTAAATGAGGAGCAAGTTGTTCAACTAATTGATCAACACCCTGCCCTGCTTTAACCATGAGCATAATGACACGAGGTTTTTTAAGCATGGCAACTAATTTTTCGATAGAATAAGCACCAATGATTGTCGTATCATGAGCCGAGCTTTTAAGAAAATCATCCATTTTTGAAGCTGTTCGATTATAAACAGCCACTTTAAAACCCTGATCGTTCATATTAAGAACTAAGTTTTGCCCCATCACTGCCAAACCGATGAGCCCAATATCTGCTTTGTTCATGTTTTTTATTTTTTAAGTAAGATTAGTAAGATAGGATTTTAAAGTTATCAGACTTTAGAACAAAAAATTTCTCTGAAAGGCTATAGCAGGAACAGGTTTGCAACCTGCTCCTCACATTTTCATTACCTTAAATAAGCAAAACGTTTAATTCGCATTTTCAGCCATATCACATTCATAAGGTGTTCCTTCGTCTTCAGGCAATTCCATAATTTCTCCCTCCGGTATGGGCAAGCTATTTATAGCAACCACTTCGGTCCATGTACCTTGTAATAATTTAGCAAGATGTTGGTAAATGAGCAAACTCGTATTTTCTGTAAGCCGTTCACAAAAAGTCGGTAGCCATTCACCAAGATGATCAAAGCTAAATGAACTAAGTGCATGGTGGGTGGTACGCAGTGCTTCTTCATCTTGTGTTTGGGCTAACATCACTAATAACAGGGCGACAAATTCAAGTTCACCGGTTAAGTGATCAGCTTTTTCGGTCGCTTTTTCAGAAAGTTTAAAACCAAACGCATTGTAAAAACCGGCAATATCAGCTAAAATCACGCCCTTATCGCGCCGAATAATACCCGTTTCATTAATAGAGCAAGCGACGTTGGTTTCAAATAAACGATTATATTCTCCAGCCCAAGTATCCAAGTCGATTATTTGGGCTTGATCGCGAATTTGTTGAAATAGTTCTTCAAGACTGCTCTGTTCAGAAATTCCTGATTTTTGTAATAATTCTTTAATATCTGGAACCTCTATTTCTAGCATATTCAGCATTTCTGCTGAAGGCGGCGCAAACATTTGGGCTATGAAAAGCAATAAATCTGCTTGTGCCAGTAATGTGATGTTGTCTGTTTTTGTCCATTCAGTGGGTTTTTCATTTTTGAACCATTTGATTGGTTGCGGAGATATATCGCTTGTGGAAATTTTAGTCATAGTGTCATTTTGAAAATAAGAAATTGGCAGGGTTAAATTGCGTTTTTCAGGGGTTGTAAGTTAAAGAAATAGACCAAATCAGCAACGGTATTGACATTCCCGTAATATGGGTTTTTCTCTAAATCATTAAGTAATCGTCCTGTTCTTTGAGCTATTTCATCAACTAAGTCTAAATCAAAATCTTCATCATCTATTAACAGTTCATCATAGATATTATCTTTTGCTCGTATTGGAAAATTTGGATGGACCCCTTGCATATAGTTTTGGAGTTGCTCATATACGGCTCTTATAACCCAAGTATCTATTTTGCGACAATCAAAGCTTCTGGCAAATGAACAAATTGAATCATTTTTTCTGTTTTTTACCATATCAGATAGTTTTTTCTGTTGCTTTTTACCAATAGCACTATCTGTCATATAGAAGTTAGAAATGATAATAGGAATCAAGAGAAGCAACCAAGGGACTTCCCAAATAGCAAAAAGAAGCCCGCCAAGTGGTAATAGCAATAATAGCAAAAAGAACCAATCAACAAGCTCTATAGGTTCACCAGATACAGGTTGATATTTCTTCATTAATCTTGATGGTTTTCGCATATTCTTTTTCTGAAGTGAAAAAAAAACCAAGTTTCTGGAAGAAACTTGGTTTCTCTGAACAAACCTGTCAGATATAAAACTCATTAGGGCATCTGATAATTAGCCCAGTTGGACCAATGCTTACGCGCACCTCGATTACCATCTTTGCCCTGCCAAACCGCAAAGGCAATTTGTCCTTTTGCACCCGCCTTAAACTGATAATCATTGGGATCATCAGTGCTGAGTGGACGAGAGAATACGACAGTCCATTTGCCGTCTTTCCAAACGCCCTTAGCAGTGGTAGCAGACTCCGGTTGAGGTGTGATAGTCCCCCATCCTTTGGCTACCAGTTCTTGTGCAGGTTGGCTACGAGTGAATACTGCCCCCGGGTTCCCAGCTTGTTTCGCAATAAACCATTGATGGGAAATCGGATTTTTAAAAGATTCCGGCACGGTGTGTGGAGTATCTCCTTCAGCAAACCAATATTTACTAGAGAATGCATTAGGATGGACATCTCGTACACCCTGAAAGCCCTCGTCTATGTCCTTCTGCCAAAGCCCCTTCCAATAAATGATTTGCACTTTACCACTGGTTTCCCGTGTAACACCACCCATCATGGAAAGTGCATTCTCAGCCAGGGGAAATTCAATGGCGACTGCATCCGGAAAACGCCCAACATCGACATTCATATCGGGTTCTGCATCTTGCCATGACACACGCCATGCAATTGATTGACCATCGGTAAATGCTTGAGCCGTGACTTCACTAATGGATGCTTCAGCAAAACCTAAACTTGGCTTAGTCATCATTTGTGGCATCACCATCACTTTTTCAGCCGGCGTTTGCTGCCATTCGGCTGCCATAGGATCAGTCGGTAGAGCACCTTCTACTTTAGTCACCGTAATATCAGCGATTGCTGCACCCGATGAAAAAGTCAAGAGGAAAGCAAGACTTGCTTGGCACGATTTGCCTTGATTCATTTTCATTACTTTTTTCTCCATGCTAATTTCCAGACTTATGATTCAGATTATAATAAGAGGGCAACCATAAAGGATTGCCCCTACAAACCATTCGGTAGGGCAACCCCTTGTGGTCGTCCCTGCCCCCTAAACATTAGGTAGTATTATGCCGATACACCTTATGTTTGGCATCATAATGTTCACGCACATAAGTCGGTTCGGTGAAGGGTACACGAGCAACTTCAGTGCCTTCAGCATCCCAACCAATTACTTCGTCACCTTCCACTTTGAACTTGTCAATGATCCGAATGTTGGCACCAAATAACATCATCGCACCTAACATTTGTTTGTCATCTTTCACCTTTTGGTACATTGCCTTCGCTTGAAGAACGCTAGGACCAAACATTTGTTCTAGAAAAACGTCAGGCACATGGACTGGCGGAATGTAATAAACATTAGGGCTAGTACCAAATTGCGGATAAAGGGGAAGAGCAACTTTTTTAATTCTGACCAGGTAATCCAATGGATTATCAGCACGCGGCTCATTTTGCGTGGACAAAAAGCCATGCAGGCGTATCTTACCAATGCAAGATTCTACACATAATGCCACTTCACCTTGTTCAACTCGTGGATAGCAACCGATACATTTTTCGCTGGTACGGCTGATAAGATTGTAGAAAGCCTTTTTATAAGGGCAAGCTTTCACACATTCTTGGTAGCCACGACACCGTTCTTGGTCAATCAGGACAATACCATCTTCTTCCCGTTTATAAACGGCTTGCCGTGGACACGCTGCCACACAAGCTGGCAACGTACAATGGTTACAAATACGGGCAAGGTAAAACATCCACATCGGATGAAGACCATTAAAATGTTCACCTTGACCAACAGCTTGAGACAATTCATCTTCACCCAGGTTGGGTGCTGAATAGTCCATCGTATCCGGCATATGTCCCAAGGGGGGTTCTAATGGGGAGCGACCTTCAAAAATGGTCTTACTTTCTAATTTATCACCCTTCCATTTAGCCGGTTCCGCCTTTTCCATCAGCTTCAAATCCCAACCGATGGGATAGCCACCATAAGGTTTCGTTTCGACGTTGTTCCAGAAGACATATTCTTCTCCCTTACCACTCGTCCAAGCATTTTTGCAAGCTACGCTACAGGTTTGACAATCAATACACTTATTAATGTCAAAAACATAAGCAACTTGCCTTTGAGGTAGAGGGGCATCATAAGGATAAGTTATATCCCGTCCCAGTTGCCAATTGTTGCGTTTAGGCATGTTTAAAATCTCCAATGTTTTGGTGGGCAATGGAATCAATACTATTAAGGGCAAACACACAGGTCTGCCCCTACAGAACCCAACGTATTCAGAGGTTGTAGGGGCGAACCGAAAGTGTTCGCCCAAGCTTAACTCCATCAAATAGCCCACCCGACATGAAACTGATTATGTTCGTGCGATGAATTGACCCGCAATGAATTTCTTCAGCGTCTCGTTTTCATAAGTCGGACGTAAACCCATTTGGACCGGTAACCATAATCCTTTGCCACCAATACCACCATCTTCTGCTTTGGTGATTTTGACGAATGATTCACGCGGTGCCCCAGTTGGACAATGGACATCCTGCACAAAGCCTTTGGTTATCTTTTGCCCCAAAAGCCCTTTTGTGACGAGGGTGTCTGTCATCATAGTGGGTTTCAGCCAACTACGAGTCGCACTTTGGTGACTGCCACCACGATAGAGGGATTGGTATTGGCTATCAGATGCTCTCGCTAAACCATCCGGATTCTCTTTTTGACCACGCACGGAGCTAAAGGTTGCTCCAGTCATGTTATGCCACATGCGCGTCACGCCGCGTGGTGTCCCCTGATAATAGCGTGCCCGTACTAATAAGCGAGCGACTTCATATTCTTCAGGTCTCTTTTGCCAACCTTTGAAAGGACGATCATGGGGATCGGCATCAATATACACATAATCACCATCTTCAATGCCCAACGCTTTGGCATCAAACGGATTTATATCGACATAACCCTCGGTTACAAATGGTATACGCTTATCGCGGCGCAACATATCACCGAAGGGACCAAACCAGATTGCAACAACATCAACATCAGACCCAGTTGTATGAGCACCATGACGATATTTCGGTGTATGGAAAATAAACTGGTAACCGTCTTTGCGTAATGGATGCTGACTGTTGAGAACTTCAGCCACTGATATTACGACATGACGTGCTTGTCGGGTATCTCCTGAAACATCAGAAGATTTAACGCCATAGTCTTCTGGACGTTTTGGTCGCAAGAGCGGATGATCGGCTTTTGCCACAATCACATTGGGTTCATAGAAGGTGGAATCAATGGGTTCCCGATGCACCACCACATTTTCACCACTGTCTTGAAATTCTGGCTCTTCACGATAAAATTCTAAACGCCCACTCTTGGTGTACCAAGGCTTATCCTCATTACCTTGTTCCCAAGCACCGACTTTTGGATAGGTGCGGGTTTGGATAATGGCTGGGATACCGACTTCTGCTTTTTTCTCCAAATCCTCAATTTTATAACCACGCAGAACATTAGAATGATCTAAAATCCGTTGGATGTAGGGACGCACACCGCCGTGTTCGATGAAGTGCCAATATTTTTCATGACGCGGATCATCAGTGAGTTTACCGATGGCTTTACCAATACCCGCTGCCACTTCCATATCGGAACGAGTATCATGGATACGGGGTATTTTCGAGGTTGGGAACGTGTATAAAAATGGATTGGTGGCACTGTTGGTCATGTCAGGATATTTGAACTCAGCCCAACTATCAACCGCAAACACGACATCTGCATATTCACAGCTCAGTGTCCACCACCATTCATTTTGGGCGATAAATTCAACCCTTTTGAAGGTGTTAAACACAAAGTCATAATGGCCCTTCACATTACCAATGAGCGAATTGGAATTACTAACATGAAACGCTTTAGTCGGCGCAGGAATGTGAGATTTGCCGGTGAGAACGGTATCGCCCATGCGGAGAATAGTATCTCCATGGTTGAAATAATGGACACTTTCACCTTTCCAATATTTCTTGACATTAGCAGGCTTATTGGGATCCAATTCAATATCAAAGGGATTTTCACCCAAAAATTGAGGCAAGCCATTAGAGAAACTGGCCCGATAGTTACCCGCATAACTGCCCACATTACCGCCAAACTTACCAATATTACTGGTTAAAGCAGCCACGAGGAAAATATTACGGTCTTTCAGGTCATTATTGAAAAACTGGTTTGGACCCATGCCCACCGAAAATAATGTCTTTTCCTTGTTAGCGGCAATTTGTCGCGCTAAACCAATAATTGCTTCAGCAGGGGCCCAAGTCAATTTGGCGACATTTTCAGGCGTATAACTGCCATCCA
>QNES01000130.1 GCA_003645255.1 Gammaproteobacteria bacterium | reverse complement strand
ACCATTTCTGGACCTGAACTACCGTCTTGTAAGCGATCAGTGAAAACTTGACCAGGCAGTAACTTGGTTTCAATCGAATAGGTCCAACCTTTTTCTACCATAACCCCCTGGACATTAACTTGATCGCCCTTTAAATTCGCAGTGATGAATAATGGTTTTTTTGAACCTTCTTGATAAATCTGTTTGGCTTCCTTAACGCCAATTTTCACTGAACCACTATTTTGTAAGTGCTCAGAAAACGGCTTTACCCAATCAGCTTGCCACTTTAAATTCACTGCAAATATTTGAGTATCAGCATTGTAACGATTTAAACGCAACACGCCAGCCTGATAATCCAAATTGCGTTGCTTGACTTCCGCATTAAACTGTTGTAACAATTGCAGCCGCCGTGCTTGAAAAGTAGCTGTTGTTTCAAACATATCTTGTTTGGGTTGAAAATAAGCTGCAAAATCTCCTTTTTTGATAGGTAAACTTTCTGATTGCTTCAGTGGCGGAGCAACCACAGGCAGAGATGGTTCAACTTGAGCTGAACGCCTGACAATGTCTTCTTCAATATCTTTAAACAAATAAAAAGTGGCAATAATAGCAACAGCCATTGCTAGTAAAGAAAGAAATTTATGCCCTTTAAAATATTCTGAAAAAGCGGCACCACCACTGATAACAAATAATACGGCTAAGATAAATAATTTAAGTGTCATGAATTTTTTTTACCTCTTGCTTAGTAGTGTAGTAGTGTAGGGTGGGTAGGAGCTTCGCGGCAACCTAATAATTGGGGTCAGAGTAACATTAATTGGTTAATTTTTATTTTTGACAGGTATTATTATAGCATATTAATTTTACTTTGACCCCTATTATTGAACCCATAGTGAGAAATCTAAATTCCAACTTGCTGTTGGAGCCGCCTGCTTAGAAAGAAGATTTGCGCCGTTTTCGAGATCATGGGTTCTAAACTTTTTTCTTCTTCAAAAGCGTCATCAGGGGTGTTGATTGACTTATATTCCAAAAATTGAATGAATTGTAAAACGTCGAGCAAGTATTTAGGGGAAAGATGCTGTAATGCTTTAACAATGTAACCCATTGATTTACTTAAAATTCCTATTTTTGTAAAGCTAATGAAATCAAGCACTTAAATTAAATCGGTATAATGTCTGATTTATAGAAAATGGATATTAATTCTGTTTATCCTTATAATCTATTTAATCCTGTTCAAACTCATTATCTGATTTATTATCTTTTTAAGATGGCTATTAATATTTTCAAAATCAATAAAAAAGACTGGCAACATTTTTTCCTCAAGCGAAATATTGCACAGCCAGGTCCCATTATTCTCAATAGACGACAAATATTTATTTTGCCCACCTATTCCGGTTTATTATTAGGCTTAACGTTGTTTGTTATGTTGCTTGGGTCCATGAATTATAATAAGAGTATGGGCTATGCTTTCACCTTTTTACTAGGTAGTATGGTTTTTGTTTCCATTTTACACACTCATCGGATGCTATTAGGATTACGCATAGAAGCCGGTAAAGTCGCCCCCGTTTTTGCAGGAGAAAGCGCCTCGTTTTGTCTATGGCTAGATAATCGTCAAAACGCAGCTCGTTATGCTTTGGTTTGGCAGCGCAGTCCAAAGTTCAAAGTTCAAAATCTCAAATCAGATGATCCAAACTCTAAAATGGTTATAGACTTACCCGCTAATCAGCGTATCAGTATTAATATACCCGTTCCAACTACACAACGTGGGCGCATTTTTTTAGGAATGGTAACGGTATATACACGCTTTCCCTTGGGTTTATTTCAGGCATGGTCCTATATTCATTTAGATGTTTCTACCCTGGTTTATCCCCAAGCTTATGGCAATAAAACCTTGCCCTTGGGTCAACAATTTGAAAGTGTCGGGGAAGGTAGCCCTCGCACTGGAGGCGGTGAAGATTTTATAGGATATCGGGATTATCAACCAGGAGATTCACCACGACATATTGATTGGAAAGCCGTCGCCCGGGGGCAAGATTGGATGATTAAACAATTTGGTGGTATGAATATCGCTCAAGTCTGGCTCACTTGGGATGACGTGAATGTCATGACTAATATTGAAGCGGCTCTATCACAACTCTGTTTATGGATATTAATTGCAGAAAGCCAGGGAGCCGAATATGGCTTAAAAATACCAGGCAACTGTTTTGAACCGGATATCGGAGAAAAACACCGTGAACGCTGTTTGCAAGCATTGGCATTATTTGAAGAAATTTCTATAAAAATGTAGAATCTGTAGAAATCAGATTTTTTCAAAATCGATTATACAATCCTTGTCGTTATTAGTATAAAAAAATGTTCACTGAACCCGTTATAGAAATCACAAATTTACGCACCCAATTTGCTCAAACAATTATCCATGATAATTTAAACCTCAAAATACGACGCAGTGAAATTGTCGCTTTAATTGGAGATAGCGGTGCGGGCAAATCTACCTTGCTGCGTGAAATTATCTTATTAGAAAAACCCGCTGCCGGTTCAATCAAAGTCTTTGGGCAAGAAGTCTTAAACCTTAACCATGAAGAATCTTTATGGTTGCGCCGCCACTGTGGCATGATGTTTCAACATGGAGCATTATTCAGTTCTTTAACGGTTGCCGAAAATATTGCGATACCATTACGTGAACATACCCAATTAAGTCAACGCTTCATTAAAGAAATAGCCGCATTCAAAATAGCCCTAGTCGGATTACCCAGCAATGCAGGCGATAAATATCCCTCTCAACTGAGTGGAGGTATGATTAAACGTGCCGCCGTGGCACGCGCCCTCGCATTAGATCCGGATATTTTATTTTTAGATGAGCCAACAGCAGGTTTAGATCCAATCGGTGCAGGGGCATTTGATGAACTCGTTATAAACTTAAAAGAATCGCTCGGATTAACAATTGTCATTGTCACCCATGATTTAGATTTATTATGGAAAGTCACAGATCGTATAGCGGTATTATCTGATAAATGTGTCTATAAAGTGGCACCCATACGCGAATTAGCAAAACTTAATCATACTTGGCTGCAAAAATATTTTCAAGGACCTCGTGGAAGAGCAGCCCAGGTATAAGGAACAATCCCAAGGGCGAACACACAGGATTCGAGGTTTCTGAGGGCAACCACAAGGGATTGCCCCTACAAATCAATCGGTTACGTAGGGGCAAGACTGAAGGTTGCCCTTAACTTAATGGCATTCTGATTATCTCAAATTTTGCTATAATAGTAGGGTGGGCAAACGTCTTTTTGTGTGCATCGGCATTTAACGCTAAACTCGTTTAGATAGATGATGGTGGGTTGCTGCGAAGCTGTTACCTACCAGGAGCGCTCTACGCTTGCTAAATGTATATTTTATTCAGCTTTATCACCTTGTTGTATCTTATTATCGGCTTTACCACGTATAATGGTTAGAGAATTTCTATTAAATTTGTCTTGAATTGTACCGAAAAGTTGTTCGTGATCAGATATAAAACGCATAGAAACGTATTCGAGTTGCGGATTTTTGGGTTCTTTAACAAATTTAACAACTAGATCATGCTCATTATAAATAATACGGGCGTGATATAACCCACAATATTGGTATATAAAATGACCCCCCAACATAAAATTATTAAGAATTATTATCAAGAATTACAAAAGTTTGAACGGGCGAACCAAACCCATGAGGGTACAGTTAAGCAAGCGTTTCAACATCTGTTAGAAGCTTATTCTAAATCTTATCATTGGATTTTGATTCAGGAGCAAACTTTGGCATCGATTCGGTTGGATGGCACTTTGTTTGATGAATCGAATATTCCACGCGGTTATTGGGAGGCGAAGGATAGTCAGGATAATTTGGAAAAAGAAGTGCAATTTAAGTTGTACGAAAAGGGCTATCCACAAGATAATATCGTCTTTCAATCGCCGAACCAAGCCATTTTAATTCAAAATGGCGCAGAAATATTAAATGTGTCTTTAACTGAACCAAAGAATTTGGTAACGGTTTTAGATAAGTTTTTTAATTTTAAACGCCCTGAATATGATCAGTGGGATGCGGCGGCGGCAGAATTTAAAGAGCGGGTGCCAGATTTGGGTAAGCGGTTGTTACAAATCATTCGTGCGGCTTTAGCGAAGGATAAAGCGTTTAAAAAGGCGTTTAATCATTTTGCTAATCAATGTCGGCAAGCGATTAATCCGAATTTAGCGGATGCGGCGATTGAGGAAATGTTGATTCAGCATTTGTTGACAGAGCGAATTTTTCGGAAATTATTTGATCATCCTGACTTTGCTAAACGGAATATTATTGCCCGTGAAATTGAGGGGGTGATTGAGAAGTTGACTGAGAAATCGTTTAATCGGGATGCGTTTTTTGCTGATTTGCAGTATTTTTATAAGGCGTTGGAAACAGTTGCGGCGACGATTAGTGAGTATAGTTATAAGCAGCATTTTTTGAATACGATTTATGAGCGGTTTTTTCAGGGCTTTTCAGTTAAGGTGGCGGATACGCATGGGATTGTTTATACGCCGCAGCCGATTGTGGATTTTATGGTGCGTTCAGTAGAGGAGATTTTGCAACGGGAGTTTGGGAAGTCGTTGGTGGATAGAGGGGTGCATATTTTGGATCCGTTTGTCGGCACGGGGAATTTTATCACGCGGATTATTCGGGAGATTAGGCTAAAAGGTAAGATGAAGTTGGATTATAAGTATCAACATGAGTTGCATTGTAATGAAGTCATGCTCTTGCCCTATTATTTGGCTTGTATGAATATCGAGCATCAGTATTTGGAGTTGATGCAGAAATATCGTCCATTTGCTGGCATTTGTTTGGCGGATACTTTTGAATTAGCGGAAGATAAGCAGCAAGAGCTGTTTACTCCTGAAAATACTGAGCGGGTTAAGCAGCAAAAGGCAACGGATTTTTTTGTGATTATTGGTAATCCGCCCTATAATGCTTGGCAAGTGAATGAGAACGATAATAATAAGAATCAGACACATACAGCTGTAGGTAATTGGGTACGAGGTACTTATGCTAAGGATTCTAAGGCGACTTTGAAAAATGCTTTATCTGATCCGTATGTTAAAGCGATTAAATGGGCTTCTGAACGAGTTAAAAATGAGGGCATTGTTGCTTTTGTCACCAATAATAGTTTTTTAGAGGGGATTGCTTTTGATGGAATGAGAAAACATTTGGCTCAGGATTTTTCTAAGATTTATGTTTTGGATTTAAAAGGGAATGTGAGAAAAGATTCCATGCGTGATGGTATTCCAATTGGAGAGAAGCACACTATTTTTGGCTTATCGGCGATGGTTGGTATTTCCGTTGCATTTTTTGTAAAAAGCAATAATAAAACTGACAATTGCCAAATTTATTATAGTACGGTTGATTGGAAATCGACACGTCAAGAAAAATTTCAGATAATTGAACAAGCAGAAACTTATAACGGTTTAGAACGTCAACTAATTAATCCCAATAAAAAACACACTTGGTTAACTGAAGGGTTACATTCAGAATTTGATGAATTTATTCCATTAGGAACGAAAGAAACGAAGGTTGAAAAAGTGGCTGCCGAAAATGTTGTATTTAAAACTTACAGCGGCGGTATGATGACTGGGCGCGATGCGTGGGCATATAACTTTAATCAAAATGTACTTATTAAAAACGTGCAAAGTACAATTAATGTTTATAATGAACAAGTCTCTCAATGGCTTCAATGCACAGATAAAAAAGCCAAAGTTGATGATTTTGTTTTGTATAATGATAAAAAAATAAGCTGGAGTTCAACCTTAAAAAACCAAATGAAAAATGGAAAACTGGCGCAATTTACCAAGGAAAAAATTAGAAATTCCTCTTATCGCCATTTTACAAAATGCTATCTTTATTTTGACAAAGCTCTCATTGATCGCACAGGGCAATTTCTGAACATTTTTCCAACATTAGCTACTGAGGATGAAAACAGGGCAATCGGTTGCACTAATCATTCACAAGTCCCTTTTATTGTCCAAATGATAAATTGCATACCTGATGTAGCTGTTGGAGGGCGTATTACTCAATGCTTCCCCTTTTACACCTACAACGAAGACGGCACCAATCGCACCGAAAACATCACCGACTGGGCATTAAGCCACTGGCAACAACATTATCAAGATAAAACCATTACCAAATGGAATATCTTCTATTACGTTTATGCTTTATTACATCATCCCCATTACCGAGAAAAATACGCCAAAAACCTCAAAAGAGAATTGCCACGCCTCCCGCTCGCACCCAAATTTTGGGATTTTTCCAACGCGGGCAAACAATTGGCTGATTTACATCTTAACTATGAACAGGTTGAACCTTATCCATTGGAAGAAATTGAAAACCCCAAATATCCATTTAGCCTTGAAGTTGAAAAAATGCGCCTGTCTAAAGACAAAACCCAATTGATTTACAATAACTTTTTGATTTTAAAATGTATTCCAATAAAAACGTTTGACTATAAACTGGGCAATCGATCTGCCCTTGAATGGGTTGTCGATCAATATCGCATTAAAACCGACAAACGCAGTGGCATCATTAACAATCCCAACCGCAAAGAAGATGAATATTATATCATCGAACTAATCAAAAAAATCATCACTGTGAGCATAGAAACTCAGAAGATTGTGGAAGAAATATTGAAACATCGTGTTTGTCGATGAGGTTAGCAAGCGTAGGGTGCGTCCTACGCACCGTTAGCCGCAGACGGAGCTCACTAAGCCAAAAACGGGAAGTTATTTCGTGATCATTCTTACCGTTAAAGTTTAAAATTGGCACAGGTAGGAAATAACATTGGGCTTTTCACATTCATTGGGAGATTGGTACGGCTTAATTCTCGGCGTAATCGGCTCAAGTGTTCAATACCACTTTTTTTATGTCCCCTGATAATGATACTTTCTACTGCTTTGGCACCCGCCCGCCGTCCAAAACAAATGATTTCTAATAAGGCATTGCCCATAATACGATTTCGACCGTGTATTCCACCGCTGACTTCTCCTACACTGTATAAGCCACGAACACAGGTTTGACCATATTCATTAATGACGATACCCCCATTTTGATAATGCAAGGCTGGATAAACCAACATAGGGATTTTAGTCGGTTCCAAATTGCCCCGTTTAGCGAGTTGAAACAATTTGGGAAAACGCTTTTTCATCATACCTGGTTCACGCCGTTCCATACTTGGCGTATCTAACCATACACCTACCGTTTTTTCATCGACAAAAACACCGCGTCCTTCGGCACATTCACGTAGAATTGCCGCTGAAATATAATCTCGTGGTTTTAATTCATCTACAAACCGTTCACCCAGACCATTTAATAACTGGACTCCGGCGGACCGCACGCTTTCAGTGATTAAGGAACCGGCAATATGACTCGGATAGGCGATCCCGGTTGGATGGTACTGAAAAGAATCTAAGTCCCGTAGTTGAGCACCCAAACGGTAAGCTAAAACTAAACCGTCGCCGGTTGCACCAAAGTGATTAGTCGTTGGGAAGTTATTGAGGTGCATACGCCCAATGCCGCCAGTCGCTAAAATAACGGCTTGCGCTTTGATCATTTTATAAGCTTGCTCTTCCAAAGAATAAAACACCGCGCCTGCACAATGTCCCGTTTCACTAGAAAGCAGCTCAACGGCTGGACAATGGTCCCATACTTTAATATTGCTATTAGATACCGCCTCGCGCAGTACCCGCATCATTTCTAAGCCTGTATAATCCCGATAATAAACAATTCGATTGGCGGAAGCGCCTCCTGGACGGCGAGTTAATAAGTCACCAAATTCGTCTACATCAAATTGCATACCTTCCTTAATTAACCAACGGATCACATCTGGTGCTTCTTTTACCATAGTCGCCACTAATTTTTTATCAGCGGCATGGTGACCGGCTCTTAAGGTATCATCATAATGCGCCTGTGGTGTATCATTGGGTTCAATAGACGCTTGTATTCCGCCTTCAGCCATCACCGTATTACTGTCACCTAACCGTAGTTTAGTTGCCAAAATGACCCTAGCACCTTGTCTTGCTGCGGTCAATGCTGCCGCACAACCGGCACCGCCTCCTCCAATAACTAAAATATTGGTTTCTGTAATAGAAGCCCCGGCTAAATCAGCTTCATCAATATGGGCATCAGCTTGTAACATTTCAGCTAATTGTTGATGACAGATATCACCCTTATTGGGTCCCACCTGTAATTCAACTTTTGAAGCTGGATAATAATCCGGGTGGTAATCGCGTAATAATTCATTCATTTCCGGGAGCGTATGCTCTTTATCATGCTGATAGCTTTTCAATGCTTCAGTATATGGTATACCTTTAATCATAGTTTATTAGTTGTCAATGGTGTTTTGTCACATTATTATTAAGTCTTTGATTTTATTAGGTTTATTTTTTTAATAAATAAAAATTCTATAAAAATCGGCACCCTTCAAATTGCCCACCTACTTAAAAATTTAAGTTGTAACAAAGTTTAAGTTGTGACTTCGTGCTAGTCATGGTGGGCAAAAAAACACTTGCCCCTCCTATATGACTATGGTAACATTAAGAAATCCGATTTTTAAAAAAATTGGATTTCTAAGCTCACTGGAAAAAATATCATTTTATAGAATAATACCATGAAATTGCTAATTATATTCGTAAGTCATTGTATTTTCGTATTAGCTATGTTAAGCAATGCCAGCACTGTGATTGCTGCTGATTGTCAATCTACGCCAACGGAACCATGTCAATCTGTTATACCAATTCCTCCTATTTCAAAAAAATTGAGAAGGGAAGCAGGGATAGTTATTGATGATGAAGGTGATGATGATGCTGAAGGTGCGGAAACTTCTAGCGGGAATCGAGGTAGATTTGCCTTTAAAGCGAATCGGGGTAGATTTGCTTTTAAAGCGAATCGGGGTAGATTTGCCTTTAAAGCGAATCGTGGTAGATTTGCCTTTAAAGCGAACCGAGGTAGATTTGCTTTTAAAGCCAATCGAGGCAGATTTGCTTTTAAAGCGAATCGGGGCAGATTTGCTTTCAAAGCCAATCGAGGCAGATTTGCTTTCAAAGCCAATCGAGGTTCTGAAGTTGCTCTGAAAACAGAAACCCAAAAACAAAAGCAGGAAACAATCAGACTACCACTTACCATTGCGCCACTTGTGCCACAGTCTCCTGGTTTGACAGTGACTGATCAACCAACTCTTTATTGGTATATGTCTTATTGGTGGAAAGGGGATATCGAATTAACTTTAAACGAATTTGGTGCCAGTGAACCTGTCATTGAACATCTTATCAAGCGGAGTGATTGTGATGAAAATATTAACGATGATTTAATTTGCCATTTACGATTGGTTGATTATGACGTGCATCTCAAGCCAGATAAAGACTATGAATGGTTTATTTTCATTGTTATGGATCCAGAACAACGAACCAGTGATTGGCTGGCGAGTGGTTTTATCCGTTATACTAAACCTTCAAAACAACTCACTGAAAGCTTGAAATTAAGTTCTTTGGAACAACAATATCAGGTTTATAAACAAAAAGTACTTTGGTATGATGCTATTGATTATTTAAGTGTGCAAATTGTAAAGTCGCATAATAACCAGGCATTACGAAAAGAATTAGCGACTTGGATAAAACAGGTAGAAATGCCATTGGTAGCAGATTATTTAGAAATAGGGTGCAAAGAAGATTGTTATTATGAGATTGATGTTGAATAATTTTGTTAGGAGATTGAACATATTGTTTAGAAATCCGATTTGTCCAAAAAATCGGTTTTCTTATAATGTTTGTATGTCAGCCCTTTAAATAGGTTAATTTTTATGAATAATAAAATAATGCCCATCATTTTTTGGTTTGTCGTTAGTATAACTTTTCCCTGTGGTAGTGTGTTCGCAAAGGCGGCACCTGACACTTTAGGATTGACACACCAGGGAGATACTTATTTTCAACAGGGGCATTTTCAATCAGCAGTCAAATCTTGGGAAAAAAGTTTAGTCGATTGTACCCAAAATGCTGCCCACTGTATTGATGTTTTGACTCGATTAGCGGCTGCTTACCAGGCGTTAGAGATGCACCAGACTATGCTGGTAATGCTTGAGCAAGCCTTATCTCTCGCTGATGTCAGCAATGATATAGATCGTCGCGCCCTGGTTTATAGCCAATTAAGTGATGCGTGGTTATCCCTGGGTTCTTCTGAACTAACGCTATCATTAGATGCAACTGCTAGTCAAGTAGTTCCTGCAACAGAAGATGCCAAAGAATCAAAATATTTAAGACAAGCACAGTTATTAGCAGAAAAGAGTGTGACGGATGCGACACAAGCAAAAAATTCTAGCATCTTGGCACGGGCTTTAAACACCCAAGGTAATGTATGGCAGGTTCAAGGGCAACAGGCAAAAACTTCGGAGGCTTATAACGATAATTTGCACAAAGCCCTTGATGCCTATCAGAAAAGTATACAAGCCGCAGAAAATGCGGGTGACACGACATTGGCTATTAAAGCTTCCCTTAACAGATTAAACCTGGTTATCACGCATAATGTTAGTTCGCCTAGTGAACAGTTAGTGACGTTGGATGATTTGTGGAAACAAATTGAGAAATTGCCGAATAGCTATGACAAGGCACGTTATTTATTATCGTTAGGTGTCTTTACCCTTAATCTTTTGCAAGACGATAAACTTCTCAAACAAGAGCAGACAACAACTAAAGCCATGTTGCAAGAAGGCGGTTGTGTGATAACGAATTCAGGTACGATATTGCTTTCTCAAGTGGCAGAAGATTTATATGCCTGTATACCTGATGATCAGCATCAAACATTAGAAGTGGTTCTTCTTATGACAGAAGAAGAACAACAATCAACCCATGCCTTATTAGGAAAAAAAGGTTTCAGTCAATCAGATAGCCAAAAAGCACTTTCTCGCGCCTACTTTGCTTATCAAAATGCAATACAAGTTGCCAGGGATTTACAAGATACTAATACAATGTCTATCGCTTATGGACATTTAGGATTTTTATACGAAGAGGAACATCGCTATGAAGAAGCATTGACGCTGACTAGACAAGCGATTTTTTTTGCGACCCAGGGTCGTCAGCCCTATTCAAGTCAACGCAACCTTGCTTCTTCACAGGCACCTGTTTCTGTTACCAGTCATTTTTCCCATAGGCTGTATCGTTGGTATTGGCAACAAGGGCGAATACTGAAAGTTCAAGGTAAGCTCGATCAAGCGATAGCAGCCTATCATTTAGCTTCAGTTAATCTTAAACCGATTCAATCATTGTTGGATGTGGGTTATCGTTTATCGCCGGATTTATTTCAGAAGGTAGTCAGACCGGTACATTATGGATTGGCTAACTTGTTATTACAAAAAGCGTCTGCTACCTCTGATATTCAGGAACAGCAATCTCTTATGCGAGAGGCGATAGAGGCGGTAGAATTAGTCAAAGTGGCTGAATTACAAGACTATTTTAATGATGAATGTGTAACTGCTTTACATGCTAAAACGGTTTCCATTTTAGACTATCAAAAAATGTCCTCCAATTTGCAACAAGCATTGCAACAGACTGTCATACTTTATCCAATTCCTTTGGTGGATAGATTAGTGATTCTTATCAGTTTTAAGGGTAAACTCTATCAAAAAAGCTTACAGGTGACGGATGAAGAGCTTAACGAAACGGCTTTGGCATTGCGAATCAATTTACAAACGCGCCCTCATAACCGTTTTCTATTGTATGCAAAGCAGCTTCACGATTGGTTAATTTCGCCCTTTGAAACTTTTATGATTGAGCATCAAGTTGATACTTTAGTGATCGTACCTGATGGCAATTTACGCATGATTCCTTTTTCAACCTTACACGACGGTAAATATTTTTTGGTTGAAAAGTATGCGATGTCTATTACCCCGGGGCTAAAATTAGTGGATCCCCAACGCATTAACTGGAATGATGGCAAATTATTTTTGGTGGGCTTATCGGAGGGGGTGCAAGAGCATTCACCGTTAGACAATGTGCCACAGGAGTTGCAGAATATACAGCTTATCGCCGATCCCATTCCCAGTAAACGCATTTTAAATCAAGAATATTCGTTTGAAAATTTTCATGAAGAAATTAAGCGAAATCAGTTTTCTGTTATTCATTTAGCCACTCATGGTGAATTTAGTGCTGATCCAGAGCATACTTATTTACTGACTTATTTTGAAAAAATGCACATGGATGATCTACAAAATGCGATAGGTTTGGGTCGTTTTCGCGACAAACCTTTAGAATTGTTGACGTTGAGTGCTTGCAAAACGGCAGTAGGCGATGATAAAGCGGCTTTGGGATTGGCTGGCATCGCAGTGAAAGCGGGTGCGAGAAGTGCGATTGCTACTTTGTGGTATGTTGATGATGAGGCGACTTCAATCGCTATCAGTGAATTTTATCAGCAATTGCTTTTAAATCCTGGTATTTCTAAAGCAAATGCGTTACAAGAAATGCAGAAGAAGTTGATTCAAATTAAACGTTATTGGCATCCCTCTTATTGGGCTCCGTTTTTATTGATAGGAAATTGGTTATAACTTGATAAGAAATCCGATTTTTTCAAAAATCGGATTTCTATACTGCTCAACATTTTAACAAATTTGATTACAGTGAAGTATTATATACATTTACTGATTAAATAGTATTTTATAGAAAAAAATAGTGTGATATACTATCTTAGATGAAGAGACTAAAAGACTATGCAAAAGAACAAGGCGTTCAATATAGAACCGCTT
>QNES01000129.1 GCA_003645255.1 Gammaproteobacteria bacterium | reverse complement strand
CCATAGACAATTCGCACCTTCTTAAAGTGCATACTTAACAATTGATACAATCTTTGTTTTGGCATCAAGTGCGCCCGAAGCGTCTGGTAATCTTGATCCGCATTGACGATCATTATCAATTCCCGCTTTTCAATATTCACTTTTAAACCTAATCTTTTTAATTTCAGAAAAGGCAATACCCGAAAAGAAAAAGTTTCACTATCTGCACAAAATTCATTAAGCAAATGAATACTATTTTGTAGAACCCATTGAGTGTCCATATTACTAAATTTCACCTCTTCAAAAAAACATGCCCTCCAATGGAGAGGAGGCATTCCCATAACGTTTACGCGGCATACGCCCTGCAAGATACGCCTCACGCCCCGCTTCGATGGCTTTTTTCATTGCCGATGCCATTAACAAAGGCTGTTTGGCAGCCGCAATAGCGGTATTCATTAATACGCCATCACAACCTAACTCCATCGCCACCGCAGCATCCGAAGCGGTACCTACGCCAGCATCAACAATAATGGGTACATGCGCGTTTTCAACAATGTTAACAATATTAAAAGGATTACGGATACCCAACCCGGAACCAATCGGTGCCGCCAGTGGCATCACCGCCACACATCCTAGTTCTTCAAAGCGTTTTGCCTGGATAGGATCATCATTAGTGTATACCATCACTTGAAAACCTTCTTTGACTAGAATTTCAGCCGCTTCTAAAGTTGCTGGCATATCTGGGAATAGGGTTTTTTCATCTCCCAAAACCTCCAATTTAACTAATGTATGTCCTTCCAGCAATTCTCGCGCCAATCGACAAGTACGTATCGCATCAATTGCGCTATAGCATCCCGCTGTATTAGGCAAAATGGTATATTTATCAGGGGAAATCACATCCAGCAAATTGGGCAGCTCAGGGTCTTGACCAATATTCGTCCGTCGAATAGCCACGGTCACAATTTGTGCCCCACTGGCTTCAATAGCCAAGCGGGTTTCTTCCATATCTCTATATTTACCCGTTCCAACCAGCAAACGTGAAGTATAATTTTTACCCGCAATTGTCCAGGGTGTATCAGCAAAATGATGTTTAGACATATATTACCTTTATATATAATGAAAAATAGTCACTACTCAGCCTTGAAATAGACTAAAATTATTTTTGTGAAAATATATACAATTATAAAACTGCGTTCCCGCTAAGTTCATAGTGAATTGTAAATGAATAAAAAACAATACCTGAATTCACGAATTTTTTGTTTCATGAAAATTATTTTCACAATTTTGAAGTATACTCCGCACGGTTAAATTTTCGGATTTTTGTAGGGGTGAACATAAGTGTTCGCCCTTGTGAAATTATTTACCTGAACATCTATAGTTAAAAAAATAGATTCCCAATTCCCCATTTCCAATTAAAATAGGAGAATATTTATGAAACGATTGTTGCTGCTAGTTTTTTGTTTATGTAGCACATCGTTTGTGTTTGCTATTGATAACATCACACTTAAACTGGGTTCCATCACCGGTACGGGTTGGCAAACAAAAGGAGTCGTTGTAGAATGGCATTGGTTAAAAGATAATCAAGTGGCACTGAAACTGAATATTGCCACCCTAATATTAGCGCAATTAAAAAAGCCATTAGAAAATGTTATTTTAACTTGTAAACAGGCTCAATATGATATTAAGCAAATGACATGTCCCCTAGCTGAGTTGTTAATAGGTGGAAACTTATTGGATAAGCCCTCCATAAACTTATCATTTAGCTATTATTTTAAGTCACAAAAAATTGATTTTGATTTGGAAGAATTAGCTTTAGCGGAAGGTAAAATAGACTTACAGGCTAAATCGGCACCGAAAGGCTGGCAAATTCAGTTAAATGCTCATAAAATTGAATTTGATAAGTTATTAACTCAAATAAGTCAATTTATAAATTTGCCGGTATCTTTTAACTTGGCAGCTCATTTTAGCCATTTAGAAATTAAAGTTTTTGGTGATAGTAAAGTACGCCATGCCTCAATAGATGGAGAAGCGACTGGGCTAAAATTTGCTAATATTAAGGAAACACAAGTTGGGGAAAATATGGCACTGAAAATAGCACTGAAAACCGATATTATTTATTTTCCAGCTGTTTCTACTCAAATCAAAAAAAGTCAGCAGTCTTTGAAACAAAATAAAAAATATTCTGTACAAGGAACGCTAAAAATCAATCAAGGTGAAGTGTATATAGATCCGGTTTATGTAGAAATTAAAGACAAGCCAATTAGCATGATGATTGATTTCGTTTGGCAACCGACACATTTAAGTATCCATCATTTTGCCTATACGCATACTGATGTCATTAATTTGCAAGGCACTGGCGAATTTAAAATAGGTGAAAAGTGGGACATCAATACGCTATCGGTTCAAATAATGCAAAGTTCTTTAAAGCCATTTTATACTTCTTATTTGCAAAGCGTGTTCGATGAAGATAATCAGTTAAGCCAGTTAGACATAAGCGGTGCCATCAAAGGTAAGCTCAATTGGCATAAAAATCAGCACTATGTGATTGCCCAATTATATGATGTTAATATAGAAGATAGCCAAAAAAATTTTGGTTTAAATGGGCTTCGCGGTAAAATTCAATGGCATAGCACCGCAACTGATTTGCCTAGCCATTTACATTGGGAAGGTGCCTATTTGACACCGTCCCTGAAACTCCCTGGCAGTCAAATACGTATCAACTTCAATGCTCATCGTCTCAAATTATTAGCACCTTGGTATCAGCCTATTTTTGACGGTGCCATACGAATTGAACAATTTGAATGGAAAGATTTAGGCAAAGAAAATCAGGCTTGGCAATTACAAGGTCAATTATATCCGATTTCCCTTTCAAAATTGAGCACCGCTTTAGAATGGCCTCCCTTGAGTGGGCAACTTTCTGGGCAGATTCCGAATGTGACTTATCGCAATAAGCACCTAAAAATTGGTGGAAAATTAGGAATACATGTTTTTGATGGTGATATTGTACTACATAGTCTGAGTTTAAATGAGCCCTTTGGGGAGCTACCAGAATTAAGGGCTAATATTGAAGTCAATGAACTGAATCTGAAAACCTTAACTGAAGCTTTTGAATTTGGTGAAATTCAAGGGCAACTATCTGGTTATGTCAACCAGTTGTTCTTAGTTGATTGGCAACCGATATCATTTGATGCCTATTTTGGAACCCCAAAAGATGATAAAATGCCCCATAAAATCAGTCAAAAAGCCATCAACAATTTATCTAACCTAGGGGGTAGTGCAGCGGCGAATGCCATTTCTAAAAGTGTGTTAAGATTCTTTGAACATTTCTACTATCAACATATAGGCTGGGGCTGTCGCTTAGAAACTTATATAGTCGAAAATGGCTTAGAAAAAAAGGTTTGCCAAATGAGAGGCACCGGGGCTGCTTCAAATGGTTACTATATTATTAAAGGTAGCCTATTACCACGAATTGACATCATTGGATACGAAAAATCGGTTAATTGGAATGTGCTTATTAGCCGTATACAAACCGTTATCAGTGCAACTGGTAGTATTAATGCGCCGGTGATTAAGTGAATAATGGTTTTATAAATCCGAATTTTTGAAAAAATCGGATTTCTTTCCAGCAAAAAATTTTTAAGTCGCAATAGTATATTAGGAGCAGACATTCTATGCAAAGTTTAAAAATATACTTATTTTTTATAATCGTTTTTTTTTGCAGCGCCTGTGTGACGATTAATGTTTACTTTCCGGCGGCTGCGGCGGAAAAAGCAGCTAACAAAGTGATTGATAATGTGTGGGGAAAACAGGAGCTATCAACAAATAAAGATTTAGAAACAACCGATGCGCCCTCCCCTGAACCGGAAATTGAAGAAGTATGGGGCATACCAGTTGATAAATCAGAACCAACACCTTCCTCGATGAATGACTCTAATGAATCTTCAGCACCAGAATCAACATCGTTTTTATCGCATTGGCTCATATATGGGCTTGATTTCCTAATTCCGCCTGCGTATGCAGAGGCTAATTTAGATATTTCTACGCCCGCCATCCGAAAAATAGAAGCCCGTTTAAAAAACAGGCATAAAAAATTGCTACCGGGCTATAATAATGGTGCGATAGGCATAACTAACGATGCCTTGATAACCCTGCGTGATTCGTCTGAAGTCCCTTTAAAAAGTCGTCGGCAAGTTAATCGCTGGATAGCAGATGAAAAAAAAGATCGCTTAGCACTTTACAGTGAAATAGCGAAAGCTAATGGTCATCCAGAATGGAAAAATCAAATTCAAGCCATTTTTGCAAATCGCTGGATAGAACGCGCTAAACGAGGCTGGTGGTATCAAGATAAAAAAGGTCGTTGGCAACGTAAGCGGTAGATAAAGGAGGTTATTTATTAGTGAACATATTAGTTTTTGATATAGAAACCATTCCGGATGTTGAAACCGGGCGGCTTTTATACGGTAAACATAGCGAAATGGAAAAACTCAGTGACGAACAGGTAGCTCGCGTGATGTTCCAACAACGCAGTCAGAATAGTAGTGGAGAAATACTCCGCCACCACTTGCAAAAAGTAGTCGCTATTTCAGCCGTATTACGAACGGGAGAAAGATTCAAGGTTGATTCTTTTGGTACAAATGAATCAGGTGAAGCGGAAATTATAGAACTATTTTTTAAAACGATACAGCATTACACTCCCATGTTAATATCCTGGAATGGGGGCGGCTTTGATTTACCAGTGTTACATTATCGCGCCCTTAAACACGGTATTAATGCTCAACGTTATTGGAATACACATGCTAACAATTTTCGTTATGATAATTATCTTAATCGCTTCCATGAACGCCATACCGATTTAATGGATGTATTAGCTGCTTATCAACCCCGTGCCTTTGCACCTCTAACTGAAATTGCCACCTTGTTGGGTTACCCAGGTAAGCTAGGCATGAGTGGCGATAAAGTTTGGGATGTTTATTTAACAGACGGCGGTCTTCAAAAAATCCGCGATTATTGTGAAACGGATGTATTGAACACCTATTTGATTTTTCTACGCTTTGAATTAATGCGTGGAACTATGAATGAAACAGAATATACCCAAGAATGTCAACAGGTACGTGATCTATTAACGGCTGAAAAGGATAAAACTCATTTTCAAGAATTTTTAGCCGCTTGGAGCAATTAATTGCACGTTAAGAAATACGATTTTTTTAACTTGGTTTATTGACGCAATTGGAAAATAGTAATTCTCAATTAGAAATTTTTAATTCTCAATGAATCATTCAAACAATTTATTTCACCTTATTGGTTCTTAATATTACAGGTAATTTTATCATAAAATTATTTATAATCAATATATTAAATGAAATAATTGATTGAAATACGAGTGTATCTTTTTTACCACACAAAAAAAAGTGTTGTTTTTTTTCGACAAATTGTTGCTTTTTTATTTCAATTACGTTAAAGTATCCTTCGATGCTTGACACAGCATATTTGAATAACAACCTATTTTGAATTTAAAGTATTGAACAATTTGAAACTTATTTTGAGTCCAAAGCTTTGGATTCAAAAATACTATTTTCAGGAAAAAAGCTTGGTTAAACCGGCGATGAAAATTGACATTAATTTTGATCAAAAGACATTTTAGCCTCATTTGGAGACACATATATGAATAGAAAAATACTTTCTTTGGCGGTCGCAACAGCTCTGGCAACCCCTATGGCCTCTTACGCAGATGTAAAGCTATCAGGTATTGTCCAGGCAGAAATGATCAGTTTGGAAGTCGCTGAAGGTGACGAAAAACTGACAGCATCCTCAATTCGTGGTAACAGTTTTGATGATATGGATCGTCAAACCTTAACCAACGACTTTTTGGGTACCGTCCTCAATGAAGGTCCCAACCACCTTCAGTTTGATATTGATGAAAAATTGGGCGGCGGTCTCAGTGCTCAGGCGCGTTATACAGCGGCTTTCAATGCCTCTGGTAACTTCGGTACTGCATTAATTGGTGAAGAAGCTTGGGTTGGTTTGGGAACGGCTAATTTCCACGTTCGCTATGGTACTCTAACGGGTGCTTACAAGTCCTCCCATACAATGATTGACCCATGGTCATTTACGTCCTTGCAAGCCCGTGCGACCGGTGGCGGTATGAGTGGTGAGTATTTTAATAGATTTGTTACCGACGCTGCTACTGGTAAAGTTACTGGCATTGATGTCAATCGCTGGGATGCACAGAATGGTTTGACAAATGACGGCTTCGTAGAAGGTGCCCTTGAATTAGGTGTCAATTACTATGGATTTTCTTTCACTTTGCAGGGATTTGTTGATGATGCCTCTGCAATGGACGGCGCCGGTCTGCTTGAATTGAGATATAGCGCACCAGGTGACTTTTTCACCATGTGGTTGGCCGGTTCTTATACGGACCTTGATGATGTCGGAAACGTGGGTAGTGATATTGTAGATGCCGTTACTGATGAAGAGGAGGTGGATGATGATAACGAGGGTCTCGGCAACTGGAAAATCGGGGGTGCCTTCAAACTTGGCTCTATGGTGACCTTCGGTTTACAGTATGAAGATGCTGAAATTGGAGCTTTAGATAATGGCATTAATCCTGATGGTGGAAATTATATTCTTGGCTCTCTTGAAATAAAGCCAATGCCCAATATCAGTTTTGCAGGCTGGGTTGCAGGTTATCTCTCCGACATTGATGAAAAACTGAGAATGATAGACAACGAAGGCAATCCAATTGAGGAAGATGCCTTAAGCTGGGCGGTTGGTGCAAAATATCACTTCAGTCAACGTACTAGCGTCTATGCTGGCTACCGTCAAACTGACAGTGACAATGATTACCGCGATGAAAACGTAGCCACTTTGGGTATCAGACACGTCTTTTAATCGTGATTGATTAGCGATTGTTTATTATTAAAAAAACAAATCTGACAGGTTTTTAAAACCTGTCAGGTCTATTCGTTTCCTAAAAGCCAGGTAGCCAGGTAGGTCGGGTTAGATTTTTTTGCGCGGCAAAAAAACGTAACCCGACATTTACCAGCCTCATTGAAAAAAGATAACTTGTGTACAGGTTAGGTTGCCCAACCCTGAGTATGCTGTATCACTAATTCCAACAACGCCTGGATATGTTCAACATTATCATTCAGGGCAGGAATATAATGAAATTCTTTGCCCCCTGCTTGTAAAAATATCTTACGGTTTTCTTCGTTGATTTCTTCCAAAGTTTCTAAACAATCTGCTGCAAAACCAGGGCAGATCACATCAACTCGCTTGACTCCCCCCTTACCTAACGTCATTAAGCTATGATCGGTATAAGGCTTAAGCCATTCCTCCCGCCCAAACCGGGATTGAAAAACCACCTGCCACTTTTCTTGAGCCAATTTCAATTGTTCCGCCACCAAACGCGCTGTTTTATGACATTCACAATGATAAGGATCCCCGGCTAAAAAAAATCGTTTAGGAATACCATGAAATGAAAATAATAACTTATCCGGGATACCATACTGATTCCAATAGTTTTTAATTTGCACCACCAAAGCATAAATATAAGCCGTTTGATCATGATAATGCGAAATAAAACGTAAATCAGGCAACCAACGCCAACGTTTCAGTACATCACCGACTGCATCAAAAATAGAACCGGTTGAAGTGGAAGAATATTGCGGGTATAGTGGCAATATCAAAATACGCCGCGCATTAGCCTGACGTAACTGTTCCAAACCAGTTGCAATGGAAGGATTACCATAGCGCATCCCTAAAGCAACGTTTATTGGACCAGCAAAATGCGCACGCAGTGCTTGTACAAGAGCTTGTGCCTGCGCCTGGCTAATATTTAACAAAGGTGCACCCGCCTCAGTCCAAATTTTTTGATATTTAAGGGCAGAGCGGCGTGGGCGTGTACGCAAAATAATGCCATGTAAAATCAACCACCAAAACCAGCGCGGCATTTCCGTTACTCTTGGATCAGACAAAAATTCTGCTAAATAACGGCGTAGCGCCCCAGGTGTTGGAGCATCGGGCGTACCCAAATTAACTAACAAAATACCGGTCGTTGGTAAGCTATCGTGTGTATAGGTTTCATGTGTATAATCCATAAAAATATCTACATTTATAGTTAGTATAGAAATCCGATTTTTGCCAAAAATCTGATTTCTGATAGATGGCTAAAAAAATTAACGTTTAGACTATAACGAAATGCTACTTGACTTATACTTCAATCAATAGTATTATATCTATCACGTTACGTTTTTCTGCTTTTACCCACGTTTTCAAAACCTTGGTTCTAACTTCATCTTAATATGCTGAATAGTCTTCACGCTCAATATCTTAAAGCCATGGGCATACAAGTTTGGGTACGGCGACAACTCCCAACGGCATTGAGAGAAGAGTCATCTCCGGTCAATATTGCTGTGACTACGCAACCTGAACCTATCCCGGCAATCATTGAAAAACCTACTCAGGTTAACACCAATGAAATACCAGAAATTCCAGGAAATAACGCCGTACCAAAAATAAGGAAAGAGTCCCCCCTGGCAGAACCACCCGTGCCTCTACCCAAACAAAATCATCAATCAGTAACTGCGGTCCAGGCACCTTCTGAAGATAGCCCCGAATTAGACTGGGAAACTTTACAAAGTCGCGTCGCCGCTTGCACCGTCTGTGAATTACACTTAAAGCGTACTCAAACCGTATTTGGTGTTGGTAATCGCCAGGCAGATTTAATGCTCATTGGCGAAGCACCGGGCGCAGATGAAGATGCGAAGGGTGAACCTTTTGTAGGGCAGGCAGGGCAATTACTAAATGCTATGCTGTATGCCATTGATTTAAAAAGAGAATCAGTCTATATTACCAATGTCGTTAAATGTCGTCCCCCAGACAATCGTAATCCCCACCCTTATGAAATAACCTGTTGTAATGATTTTTTAAAACATCAAATTGCCCTGGTTAAACCTAAATTGCTGGTTGCGGTTGGTAGAGTAGCAGCCCACCATTTATTATCGACTGATATAGCGATAAGTAAATTACGTAGTCAACGCTATGAATACGGTAAAACAAAGATTCCCTTAATAGTGACTTATCACCCGGCTTATTTATTACGCCGTCCAACTGAAAAGCGTCACTCTTGGCAAGATTTACAATTTATTCGTCAAACAATTAACCCTTAACCCTTAACCATTAGCCCTTAAAACAAATGGATTTTCCAACTATTGAACAATTTATCGGTAACACACCGCTAGTCCGTTTACAACGTTTACCTGGTGATACTAGCAACACCATTTTAGCAAAATTGGAAGGTAACAACCCGGCTGGCTCCGTCAAAGATCGCCCTGCATTAAGCATGATAAAAAAAGCCGAAGCACGGGGCGAAATTAAACCAGGCGATACCCTAATTGAAGCCACAAGTGGTAATACCGGGATCGCTTTAGCCATGGTTGCCGCCATCAAAGGCTACAAAATGGTACTACTCATGCCAGAAAATATGAGCATAGAGCGGCGGCAAGTTATGAAAGCCTACGGTGCAGAAATGATACTGTTTCCAGCAGAAAACGGTATGGAAAAAGCGAGAGACACCGCATTGCAGATGGAGCAAGAAGGTAAAGGCAAGATTCTTAACCAATTTGATAATCCCGACAACCCATTAGCCCATTATCAAACGACAGGACCAGAAATTTGGCGTGATACCCATGGAAAAGTGACCCACTTTGTCAGTGCGATGGGAACAACCGGAACAATTATGGGCGTATCACGCTACTTAAAAGAAACCCATCCAGGCATTCAAATTATTGGATTACAACCTGAAGAGGGGGCAAAAATTCCTGGGATTCGCCGTTGGTCTAAAGCCTATTTACCCAAGATTTTTGATGAAACGCGGGTTGATCGTATCATTGATATTGACCAACAAAGTGCCGAAGACACCGCCCTGGCTTTAGCAGAACAAGAAGGCATTTTTTGTGGTATTTCATCCGGCGGTGCAGTAGCCGGCGCGTTACGCTTATCCAAAGAATTGGAAAATGCCACCATTGTAGTCATTATTTGTGATCGAGGTGATAAGTATTTATCCACTGGCGTATTTCCAAGCGAATAGAATATAGACATTCAGAAAAAGAGTTATGATGTAGGTTGGGTTACGCTTCGCTAACCCAACCCTCCTTATTATTGATGGAGTATAACTGACTTTTAAATCCCTATAACCTTGGAGATGACAAATAATGAGTCAAACAGTCACACTGCATTTACAGGATAGCTTTTATGAACCGATAAAGCGTATCGCACAGGCGATGGCTCAACCTATAGAATCTATTTTATTGAAGGCACTTCAAACGTCTCTACCCAACCTTGATGGTTTGCCCGATGAACAGATTGCTGAGTTGACTCAGTTAGAAACATTAGATAATAGCGCACTCAAGCAATTGTTGTTAAAAACGGTTCTTAAAGAACAACGACAGGAGTTAGAGACTTTACTCCAAAAAAATCAAGCTGTGGTACTCACAGACACAGAACAAAAACAGTTAGCAGTATTACAAAAAATGGTCAATAAAATCATGTTGCAGAAAGCACGGGCTGCTGTTTTGCTACGATTTCGTGGACAACGTTTGCCAACATTGACTGAATTGCGTCAACTGACAACGGCAACATTATGAGTACGGCATATATATCTGTGGCACTTAGAAAGCGTGTGACCCAATTAGCGGAGCATCGTTGTGGTTATTGTTTGCGAACTGAAGAATTAATGGGAATGGCCATGACAATAGAACATCTGATTCCTCAAGCACTGGGTGGATTGACGACTGAAGATAATTTATGGTTAGCTTGCACGAGTTGCAATCAATTCAAAGGTACTCAAATAAAGGCGCGTGAATCACAAAGCCGTCATTGGGTAAATCTTTTTAATCCACGCCTTCAAGTATGGAATGAACATTTTGCGTGGAGTGCTGATGGTACCAAAATTTTAGGAAAAACCCCTTGTGGTAGAGTCACTGTAATAGCACTTCAGATGAATAACCCTGAGATTATAGTTACTCGACGGTTATGGGTTAGCGCAGGATGGTGGCCTCCAACTCTTCTGTAACTGTGTTTCTTTAGAAGGTATACGACGGCATCTGAAAAACCAGACTCAAAAAAATACCAGTCGTAGCAGCTTTTGGGAAAGATTTTCTAGAAAACGATTAACTTATTTCTATTGATGGAGTCTACATTTATAACTCTTTTCGAGGTTTCTGTTTTTTGGAGAAAAACAGAAACCTCGAAGATTAATATTAACTTATTTATTAAGTCAATGGCATTGAGGTCTAGCCTAGCGTCGATGGCTCATGAATTGATCGTCTATCTAAACACTGCTTTAATAGTTTCCCCAACTCATTGACTTGGGGAATCTCAAACAAATTAAAGTGATATCCCGGCACGTCATAAATCTCCACGCCGCCTGCTGCCAATTGATTTAACACCGAGGAATCTTTTGAACGCCATTCATAAGACAAAAACAGCGTAATGCTTCCCGAATAAGGTTGTGGCACATAATGAGCCAATGCTTCAAAAAACGATTGGATTAATAGCTTATGCTGTAATTGAAGTGGCAATGCTTCTCCAGTCTGCTCATGACGCTTCTTTTCTAATTTGCTTAACCTTAAAAGCAAACGCCCCTGGAAAAATTTTATTTTTTCTCGTATTTTATAGAAGAAGTAACTAGGACCAAATTCTAACAGATTACGCCAAAAGCGAATGTAGTGGTTCTGAAAAGGGGTTGATGATGTACCCCAAATCACATCAATAAAAGCCAATAAAGCCACAGATTGCTTTTTTGCCTGCAGTTGCTGTGCTATTTCAAAAGCGACTTTTGCATCGCCGCAATAACCACATAAATAATAAGGTCCTTCTGGCTGCACCGTTTGGATTTCCTGGATATACTGCCTAGCCATCCATTCAACTGTCAAAGAAGGTGTTGTGCCATCTGTAGGCTGGAGACCAAACAAATTTAACCCATATACAGGTTGCTCGGTACCCAGCGAAGGTGCAAGGGCATGGGCATAATTGGTAGAACCTATAAAAAATAGGGGCAGACGGGAACCTTGAGGTTGAATTACTTCTAAGGCACGCCAAGTGACTTTATAACCCTGTTCACGCAGGATATCCGCAAATTGTGCAATCGTTGGAGCCTGAAAAATCGTCATCATAGATAAGCCCTTACCAAAGGCTTTCTCAATCTGAGCTAACAACGTCACTGCCAACAAAGAATGTCCGCCCCGTTCAAAAAAGTTATCATGTCTCCCAATCGGGTGAACGTGTAATACTTTTTCCCATAAATTGGCTAGTTGCTGTTCTAATTTATCTTGGGGTGCTACAAAATTTTTATGATCCTCTTGAGTTTGCCCCGGTGCTGGAAAAGCACGGCGATCAACTTTACCATTGGGCGTAAGAGGCATCGCTTCCAATTCCACAAAGGCGGATGGTACCATATAGTCTGGCAACTTTTCCTTGAGAAATTGGCGCAGGGTACTATGCATAATCTCTTGCGTCTTTGGCACGATATAGGCTATTAAACGTTTATCGCCTGGCTGATCTTCCCTAATGATGACGACTGCTTCACGCACTTCAGAATACTGTACCAGCACCGCCTCAATTTCTCCCAATTCAATCCGGAAACCACGCAGTTTCACCTGGTTATCAATACGATTAAGATATTCTATATTGCCATCGGGAAGATAACGAGCTAAGTCACCTGTTTTGTAAAGACGGGCATTAGAATCCTGGCTAAAGGGATGAGGGATAAATTTATCGGCGGTT
>QNES01000128.1 GCA_003645255.1 Gammaproteobacteria bacterium | reverse complement strand
GTTGAAAAAAAGTAACCCCAAGTGCAAGCGAGGGGATAAAGGGTTGATACTCCCTAGTCCACAATGTTGAAATGTATACATTTTATGTCCACATGTAGATATTTGTCGATGAAATTGTTATCTCAAGTCCAGTAAACTAAAATTAATTCAGGCATGGATTGAAATACACCAAGAAGAATTGATGGCTGATTGGGAATTAGCTACCCAGGGTGAAACTATCTTCAAGATTGCTCCATTGAAATAGGGATATTTTTATGAATCCAAGAGTTGAACATGTTAAACCCAATTTAAACTACACTATAACCCTTACTTTTAACAATGGAGAAGTTAAAGTATTTGATGTTAAGCCTTATTTAGATAAAGGTATATTTAGAGAATTAAAAGAAATAAGTTTATTTAACTCAGTTAAACCCTTTTTAGGCAGTGTTCAATGGCAAAATGGACAAGATTTTTGCCCTGATAGTTTGTATTTGGAAAGCAAGTGTCCAAAAAAATAATATAAAACCATTGAAAAGGACAAAAGTTTTATCGTTATAGCGTTTAGGTGTTTCAAAAGGTTATATTGCTAAAATTGAACGCAGTACTAAAGTAACAGATAAAATGTTAGCACGGGTTGAGGCGGTTTTATAATGCTCTGTTTAGAAACCAAGTTTTTTGAAAAAACTGGGTTTATTTCCGAAAAAAAATGTTAAAAGACTTGTACCTACTTAAAAATGTATAATATTTATCAAAATGCTTTACAGTGGATAAGAAAAAATGGGTTATTGCCCCTGATTTGGCGGTGCCATTTTAGTGATAAACAATTGCAGAAAAAATTTAAACATGCTCTTGTTTTTGGTGTAGAGGGTCATTATAATTTGTCAAATCTAATTGCTTTTAAACAAGCATTGTTAAAGCATATTATTGATGTGAACACGGTAGTGATAAAAGGCACTTATAAAGGACAACCGATTAAACATTTTTTTAATCCAGGAACCAAACTCAATGTTTTATGCAAAAACCATCAATTTTTATCGGCATGGCATTTGAGCATGAAACAGGAAAAGCATCTATTATCAGATGGGAATATAACATGAAATCAACAATTTATCCGTATGGAACACTTATCAATTCCTTCATGCAAGGACAGTTATCTGCGCTCCAATTTGAAGCTGAGTATTTAAAATTATTTGAATATGACAACACTGATTTTTCAGAAACAGAATATAAAATACTCAATACCCTTTTTTGGGCAGTTGAAGATTTTTGTGCAGATCCAACATTGCGTGACGAAGGCGATTTAGATGAAAATCAATTATTGGAGGCAGCTAATGTGGCATCAGAAGCTTTAAAAAGTTTGGAAGCAAAAGAAACTTTTACAATAGAAGTTAAGCCGGATGTGGAAATTTCATCAGATGAATTGGAAAAACGACTTAGTCTTATGATTGAGAAACAGTTAGAAAAGGTTATTCCACCTGTATTGGAAAAAGTTTTTTCAAAGAAGTTGGAAGATTTTTTATCAAATCAGGCTTTGTTGAATCAGGTTGATTTAAAAAATAGTGGTGTATCGTTATAGGGTAAAATATATGCAAGAATGGTGGATTAGTTTAACCGGGGTTCAGCAGCTTCTTTGGGGGTTAGCTATTCCCTTTACATTATTATTCATGCTTCAAATGGTGGTAGCCTTATTTATTGGAGCAGATGATGGAGATGGAGGGGATCACGATGGAAGTGGGGATGCTTCCATGTTTTTTACCCTCAGAAATGCGATTGTTTTTTTCCTGGGGTTTTCCTGGGGAGGGCTGGCTTGCGTTGAGGCGGGCATTTCTATTGTTTGGGCAATTTTAATTGGGTTGTTTATGGTAGCTTTAAATTTGTTATTGCTTAAAGGGCTTGCTACCTTAAATGAATCAGGCAATATTGACTTAGAAAATACGGTTGGAAAGGAAGCAATCGTTTCCATTTCCATACCAGGCAAATTCGGTGGCTGTGGTAAAGTGAATATTTCTTTTCAGGGCAGACTTGAAGAGCTTGAAGCTATTACAGAAGGTGAAAAAATTACCAGAGGGCATACAGTGAAAGTGGTGCGCGTTTCCAATAATCAATTGATTGTGAACCCATTGGAAATTTAAAATTTCAACTATAGGATTAAAATATGTCAATTTATATTATTATGATAGTGACTGTCATTGGCTTGATGGTTTTTGGAACCTTTATGTTAGCCATTCGTCGCTATAAAACTTGTCCTTCTAATCGGATATTGGTTAAGTATGGTAAAGTGGGTGTTGGTAGATCGGCGTTGCCGATTCATGGGGGTGCTACTTTTGTTTGGCCCCTTATCCAGCAGTATTCCTATTTGGATTTGACACCTATAACGACAGATGTACCTCTACGCTCTGCGCTTTCAAAGCAAAACATTCGAGTCAATGTACCCTCGAAGTTTACATTTGGCATTGGTACGACTGAAGATCTCATGACTAATGCAGCAATACGTTTGCTTGGTTTGACTCCTTCAGCCATTGAGGGAATGGCTCAAGAAATTATTTTCGGACAATTGCGTGCCACGATAGCAACGATGGATATTGAAGAAATCAATGCTGATCGGGATACCTTTAGTCATAATGTGATGGAAAATATTGAGGAGGAGTTGAAAAAAATAGGATTGCGTCTTATTAATGTTAATATTGCTGACATTACAGATGAGTCAGGTTATTTGAAAGCCCTGGGTGAAAAAGCTGCCGCTGAAGCAGTCAATCGGGCAAAGGTCCAAGTCGCTTTGCAACACCGTGATGGTGAAACCGGGGCATCTAATGCAAAACAGGAAGAACGAGTCAATGTAGCTAATGCTAATGCCCGTGCGGTGACGGGTGAAAATGAAGCCACTGTCGTTGAGGCTAATTCCAATGCGAAGCGTCGTGAAGCTGAAGCTGAAGCTAAGCGTCGGGGTGATGCCGCCGAAGCGGTAAGTGTAGCTGCGGCTCAAGAAGAAGGTTATAAGGCTGAACGACTGGCAGAAATAGCGCGTGCAGAACGTGAGCGTGCGACTCAGCAAGCAGATGTTGTCGTGCCGGCGGAAATCGCTAAATCAAAATATATCATCGAAGCGGAAGCTAATAAAGCACAGCTTGCATTAGATGGTCAAGGTAAAGGTGAAGCGATTAAGGCTGAAATGTTGGGTCACGCAGAAGGTATTTATGAGCAATTGGCAAAGAAAGCTAAGGGATTCGAGGCTATCGTGAACGCAGCGGGGAATGAGCCTGATAAAGCTGCGATGTTAATGATCGTTGAACAAATGCCAAAAATTGTTGAAGCTCAATCTCAGGCAATCAGTGGTATTCAGTTCGATAAGATTTTGGTGATGGATGGGGGGAATGATAGCGGTCGTTCTACAACCGCTAATTGGCTTTCTAATATCACTAAGGTATTGCCTCCTTTGCATGAATTTGCTAAAATGGCTGGTGTTGAGTTACCTGATACACTTGGAAAATTTCTGAAAGAAAGTTCCCATGAGGTAGGATTGCAAAACCATGTTTCACCTGATCCCTTAAAGAAGGTGTGAGTGAAACAACACAGAATTAGCCATTAATGGGCTAATCACTATTGTTTAATTTGTGCGCTTGATTATTCAATAGTGTTTTTTGATTCAAAGCACAGAGAAAATATAGATGAATATATATGTGGGTAACTTGCCCTATAGTGTGACTGAAGATGAACTGCAAGAACTTTTTGGTGAATATGGCGAAGTCACTACTGTCAACATAATAACCGATAAATATTCAGGGCAATCAAAAGGGTTTGCTTTTGTTGAAATGACAAGGCAAGCAGATGCGGAAGAAGCAATCAAAGTCCTCAATTCAAGTCTTATGAAGGATCGAAATCTCAAGGTGAATCAGGCTCGTCCGAGGGACGAACGTCCTCGCAAACCCAGAGGAGGTGGGGGAAGATATTAGACAAGTGTTAGGGAACGTGCATAAAATAATTTTTAAAATTCTTCGTTCTTACTTGTCGATTTTATTTTATGCATATTCTTAGGTTGATTAATAGTTAATGATTAATGGTGGACTATCCCCGTTGAGCATTAATTATTAACCATTAATTATTGTAACTACTTAGTCTGAGCGTACTAGAAATACTATTTTTTTCAAAAATCGCTACTCAGGGCAATCATAAAGGATTGCCCCTACAACATTTTTTTTGTTGGCGAGTTCAGAAAATATTCAAACGTAGGGGCAATCCCTTGTGGTTGCCCTGATTTGTTACAAAATAGTATTTCTTTTTATTAATTTTTTAATTTTGAAATAAATCAATTCAAGCTTTATTTCAAAACTGAGTAGCTACTAATTATCAATCATTAGACATTATACCGATTTAATTTAAATAATTGATTTTATGAGCGTTATCAAAAATGGCTTAAATAAATCAATGGTTTACATTATATTGGTATAGTGTTCATTAACCATTAACCATTAAATAATTATGTCAATACGTATGTCTAAACCCAATGCTTCTGCCATCTTATCGGATGAAACTCGTTCGGAAATTGACCGTTGGCTCGTTAAATATCCATCGGATCAAAAACAGTCAGCAGTGATGGGTGCTTTAACGGTTGTCCAAGAAGCTAACGGTGGTTGGTTGACAACAGAGTTAATGGATGCCGTTGCCGATTATTTAGATATGTCACCTATTGCTGTTTATGAAGTGGCTACATTTTATTCTATGTATGAACTTAAACCGGTAGGGCAACATAAATTATGTATGTGTACCAATGTTTCTTGTATGCTACGCGGTTCTGAAGAAATTGTTGAGCACCTAGAAAAGAAATTGGACATTAAATTGGGAGAAACCACGTCTGATAAAAAATTCACCTTGAAAGAAGTAGAATGTTTAGGCGCATGTGGGGGGGCTCCAATGATGCAAATTGGGCGAAAATATCATGAAAATCTAACACCTGATACAGTGGATGAAATTTTGGCAAAGTTAGATTAAATAGTTATTTCCACTCGTATTTTGATTCCATGCCGGTAGCAAATCTAACACCGTTGTTAGTTTTTTTTAGGCGATAAAGTTCTTTTATCGTTTCCAATGTCTTCGTTAGGAATGCGTATTGAGGCGTTCTAACATTGAACGTATTTTTATGATGAGTTTCCTGCTTTTACCTTCACACTGGTGCATCATGATACGCATTCCCTGCGCTTTCCCGATAAAAATTTTATGTTTGTTTTTCACAGACGAAAATAGCATTTAGAATTTATTGAAATCCAAAATATATTTTGGACACCTAGCTATTTAAATTTAACTGTACTTAGATGAGAACCAATATATCCTACATAAATCGTATGACTTTCTTCATCAGGATAAAAATGAAAACGTAAATTGCCCGTTTTGATATGTTTTTCAAATAATTGCTTTTTTTTATTAGGTAATCTGAATTTACGTTGTCTACCATATTTTTTAAGTGTACCTTCTGATTCGCCACTGACATCAAGCCCATATTGTTTAGCTTTTGTGTCACTGTATGAACCATTTTGCCAATTTTTGGCATATTCATTGAGCCGTTTCAGCTTTTCAATGATTTGATCAAAAAATTTTGATTGAATACCTAAGCGAGTCAATTGTTTTTCTACTTCACCACATAAAACTAAATGAGGAAAAAATTCGTATCGAAGTTCCCATAAATCTCGACTTTTTTGGAGATTTTCCCGCTTTTTCTGTTCAAACCAAGCTTGATGTTTCGCTAAATGTGCTGGTTTTGACGCATGTTTAACCGCAATTATTTCTGTGAGCTCATTACCGGCTTCTGTCAGACACCAATGTTTAACGTTTTTTATCTCATCAGTATTCCATAAATCATGGGACAAAAAGCTGACACAAAGTGTTTCTAATAAGTAAGCTGCCCCTAATCCATCAGCAAATTGCGTTTTATGATTGATTTCTATTTTAAATTCTGACAGTTCATTACGTTCTTTTTCAATGGGATAATCTTTCGTTATCAGAGGTGTTTTAGTTATTATTTCTCGAAATTGATTTTTGACATCTTCCTCTGAGTCTTGCAACCATTGTGACACGGTGTAATTTGGAGCTATTGGCAATTCATAAAGACTTTTTCCAATATTTTCATGTAAATGAAGTGTTTTAAAACCTAATTTCCGTGCTCTAAAGCAAATATTTATAAAAGTCACTAAATGTTCTTTAGCTTCAGTTATCGTTGCAAAAGGGCTTGAGAGTTCATTAAAAATGTAAATATCCATAGCGTGTTATTTCAATAATTCATCTAACTGATTACCCCATTCATCAAAAAAGCCTGATGGCCATTGATTAATTCGACCATTTTCATCTATAATCGGCTGAATAATTTCAGTTCGATGTTCATTAGCTTCCAAATGGCGTTCAAAAAAGAAAATACCCACATTTTCCGGTGAAATTAACTGTTGTTTTGTGGCAACACGCACGCCATTGAGAACATGATCGCTATGGGTTTCAATGAACAGTTGTACACCCTGTTCAGCCGCTTGCGCAAACAATTTTCCTAACCGAGCTTGCCCTTGCGGATGTAAATGGGATTCTGGATTTTCAATAATGAGTAAGTCACCAGGATTGGCAAATAAAACGGCAGTCACGACGGGTAAGACGTAAGTCAAGCCAAACCCGACGTTGGTGGGTTTCATATCTTCGGTAAATTCTTCACCGACTTCAAACTTATACGATAATCGGGCAATTTCAAATTCATTATATAAAACAGAAGTCAAGCGAATATTGGGCGTAATTTCTCCCAACCACGCATCTAATTGGGCGAGTAAAGCGAGAGAGTTTGCTTTTGGATGCGCTAAGGCTTTTATGGGAATATCTTTGCGTTGATTTTTCGCAATAAAATGCGTGGTAAATTCGCCGTGATTGCCCAAAGTATGGATTTGTTCAATATGATAAGCTGAAGCCGGAAAAAAGGTTTTAGGACTCACTCTTTCGGTGTTTAAATATTGCCACTTATCCTGAAATAAGGCTTGTTGCCACACTTTTTGATCGGAAATTTGGAGTTGTTGATGGGTGGGCAGTAAATCTAATTCATCGCGTGATTCAAATTCGCAACGAAGTTCTATTTCTTCGTTCCATTCTACTTCAAAGGTAATGAGCTTTTCCGTGGTGCCATACATTGCATAAGCATCTTTGCCTTTACCAATTTCAATATATTCACCATTTAATAATAAGCCCTTATCTAATAAGGTGTTTTGTCGATAAGATTGCCTGAGCAATAATAAGCTTTGCAGAAACGTCGATTTACCCATGCCATTTAAACCGGTGAGAATATTGAGTGGGCAGGGCGGTATTTCAGCCTCCTGAAAAGCTTTGAAGTTTTGTACGTAAATATTCGTGATCATAAGGTATATTTTTTAATCAGCGATTCAATGGTTTCAAATCTTTTTATCACCAGATTTTTGCTTAAAGTTGAGCGAGAGACTGATTTAAAAAAATCATCATCATTTTTCAACAATGATTTGAATTCCTTAATTAGCTGAGATTTTGATGACAATAAACGTTTATTTTCGCTATGACTCAATTGTCCAATGAGTACAGTCCATACTTCAAATAAAGCACCGTTTTGCCTTTTATGACCATCAAGAATGGATTTACTAAAAATATGTTCACCAAATAATGCATGGCAAACTCGCAATGCTTTCCAAAGATTACTTTTAAACTGTTCTTGTTTTGCAGGACTCAAATGGGCTAATTTTTCCATTGCTTTATCAAGAAACACAGTAAAATTGGCTCCCTTAAATTCTTGATAATATTCTTGATAAGGTGTCATGGAAAAAGCCAAATAACGCACAATTAATTCACGCGCTTGCATTCGATTGTCTTTAAGACGAATAATCTTGGTAAAGCGACTATCTTCAACCAATTTGTTTAGATAACTGGTTGATTTTCCTTGATTGAGTACATGACGTATTTCTTGTGTGGTTAAAATAAGCCCACCCGTATTGATTCGCCGAAAAATATCATATTTCACTCTTTTTGGCGTTCCCGGTTTGATCAAATAAGTGGTTACTTGATAACGTGCCATTTTTCGTTTGAGAAGATGGCTTAATTGTTCATAAGTTTTACCATTGAGATCAGTCAGTATCTCTAAACCATCTAACGTTAAATTGTGATCAATCATAAAGCGTTTAAATGTCGAAAGCCGTTGTAAGCCATCTACAATGAGCCACCTATTATCATCAGAAGCGTCAAAATAAAATACTGGCAAAGGTAAACGCAATAAAATAGATTCGATAAGCCGACTCATCACTGATTCAGCCCATAAATTACCACTCCTTTGAAATTCGGTATTCATATCAATGGCATCATCTTCAATCATGCCAATAATCGTTGACAAACTATTTTGTTCGATAGCAATATCAATATCTTTAGGTTTAAAGGGAGAATCGGTATCTTCTGAAGCAACATCAAACTCTCCAACTTCTTCTTTTTCGATTTCCATTAATTCATCATTTTGCATCATATTCTGTATTTTTTATCACTCCCAATTAACAATACTAATAACGGGTAAATTTTGGACTTTTTTAACTGTCGGTGGGCAATAAAAACACTTTGCCCACCCTACCTAAAATGTTAATAAACTTTTGTACAGCTACTTAATTATGACTTTGGGGGGATTACCATCTCAGGAACCAGCATTGGTGGAGTTTGTGGATGTGTAACGGCTGTTGTCACCCCATACTGTTGGACCGAATTGACGTTTTGGGGAACGCCTGTTTGTTGAACGGCTTGAGGCATTACCATTGGTTGAACCATGACGGGTTGAGCGCCTTGAGGCATTGGTTGAGCCATGACGACTTGAGCACCTTGAGGCATTGGTTGAGCCATGACAACTTGAGCGCCTTGAGGCATTGGTTGAGCCATGACAACTTGAGCGCCTTGAGGCATTGGTTGAGCCATGACGACTTGAGCGCCTTGAGGCATTGGTTGAGCCATGACAACTTGAGCGCCTTGAGGCATTGGTTGAGTGCCTTGAGGCATAACCATTGCTTGTGGAACACCTTGCTGAGGGATTAGCATCGGTTGAGGTACTCCCATTCCAGGAACCATCATTGGCTCTTGTTGTGGTTGTTTACGCAAATATTTTAATAAATACAAAAGTCCACCTGCAATCATGAAAAGTATGACACTTAACAATGGGCGGAAAAATAACCAAGCAATTGCAATGGTGATTAAGGAAAGTACAGCAGCTATGACAAAAGCTATCAAAGAACTGAAGAATCCAATAATCTTGCCAAAAAACGGTACGACCGCTGCAAGTTTTTCCAGTACACCGAATATCATACGTAAGCCAACAAACATCATAATAAGGCCAATAAGGCGAAAAATCCAGGTCATGAGTGCATTAGCCTGTTTGGCGTGTTTAAACATGCTATTGGCTGTCACATTGCCATATTCAAAAAGTTGAATGTTATTGTCAACGATTGAAAAACCATAAAATTTAAGGCTAAAATCCCGTTCAGTTGTGTAGGTATCCAAGCTAGTACCGGCTTGTTTGGCAACAACAGATATTATAGCAGGCAGGACAACTTTAAATCGTATCCGTAGATCACCGATTTGAGGAGCAGCAGGGTTTTCACTGACGTAATAATAGTCACCGTAAGTTTGTTTTTTTTACCTTCCATTAAGGCACTGAGTTTTTCCAACACCTGCGTCTGTTCTTCATCTGGCATTTGCAGAGGTTGATAATCGTCCATATGCCCAATAAAGTATTCCGATAGGGAAAACTGACCCAGTGTCACCTGTTGAGCCTTAATTTCTTTTCCGTGAATTGGCATATCAGGATTGCGATGTTCGTTGGACTCGTCAAAACTGCTGGAGTCAATGGGATCATCTGACCATTCTTCTGAATAGGAATAGGTCGTTGTCGTTGTTTCATCACCTCCATAGTGTTCTTCAGTCACTGAGGATTCATGTTCCTGCCACTGGTACATTTCTACCACGCGCTGTAACTTGATAGTTTCGGCAGCTTTAACCCCAAGCACCTCATCTGTCAAAGTTTCATCCGTTGTGGCCTCACCACTTGTATGAACCAGTTTGCCCTCATTATCTTTTGCTACACTATCGGCATTAATTGGAACCACGATACTTTTGCCATATTCCAATTTTTGTACCTGGTAAACAGAACGACCTTCGTTCAAAAACAGCACTGGAAATGCGACGAAAAATAAACAGAGCCCCAATGCAGCAAGTATAAAGCTTTCTTTAATGCGATCACCCCATGATTTATGGGTTACGCTGGTATATGAATTAAACATCTAAAAATTTCTCCATCTGTGTTTCTTGTTGTTGCAAAAATTGAACTTGACAAGTATATCATATATACAACTTGATGTTCAAGTTTTTAAAGTTAAAAAGCTTAAAGAAATACTATTTGTGCAAAAATAGTATTTTTAAAAAATTGAACATCAAGTACAGAAATTTTAATCTATTAAAATCTTAACTAATTTTTCAATTATTCCCACCGTTTCCAAACTAACCGTCACCACTTTCGCAATTAACCGCACAATATACTCTTCATCATCCAACCGATTGGGATCATTAACAATCCCACTCCTTTTATCCATTTTAATCCGATATTGATCAATAATCCAGTCAAGGGCAGAGCGATTACCAAGTTTGTATTCATTAGCTGGTTGGTGTTCGTTAGGTGTATATAGTTTTTCAGATAAATAACTTCACACTTTAAACCTGACAGGTCTCGAATACCTGTCAGATTTTTGGAAGTTATTTTTATGAATATCTATAGAAGAACGATACGAGGTTACCGAAGTTAAACCCACCGTTCATTAATAATTAGCCGAAAAATGATGGGTTGATATCTATCGCTTGGCTGTGTTTGAGTTTAGCGTAGCAAATACCTACCCACTGGCTATGCTTGCTTTATTAAGATACCCAAGTAAGAACAGGTTTACGATTAGAAACAACACAGTCACGTAAATATAAGTTGATGAGTTGTTGGTAGGGTATTCCGGTCTCTTTTGATCGATCTTGAAAATATTCTAATATATCAGTTTCTACTTTAATCGTAATTTGTTGTTTTAGTTTTGACGCGTAAGGGTTTTTACGCCTTGTCATCTTTTCAAAGTCATATTCATTTTCCATAGGCTTTTGCCTCCTTTTTAGTCGTTTTTCTGGCTGATATAATTCTAATGGCATCACTGTTCCTTATGCAATAGCATACCACGAGTAATCTCAGTTGATAACTGATTCCTAACATAATAAAACGTTCTTCTTCTGAGGAATGATTATCGTCATAATATTCAACAGCATTTTCATCGTAAAAAACGGTTAGAGCTTCCTCAAATGATACAGCATGTTTCTCATGGTTTGATCGATTTTTATTCTGATCCCATTCAAAATGAAAACTTTTCATAACTGATATTTTGGTTTGATTGATAGAATTACAAAAAAACAATGGGGGGGCTGTTGTACTTTGCGTAAAGGGAATAGAAAATTAGGCTTTCAACTTAATTTGATTTTATTAGGTGTCGCGGGTTAAGTTGGTAGCCTCAATTAATAATACTCGCCCTGTTTCTGCGAGTAAACCAGCCACATGTACTGCGAGAGTGGTTTTACCAACACCGCTGAAGGCACTTAGAATTATTATTATAGTTCTTGTTGTTTTATGATATGAAGGTTGAAGAAAAATGGGCAGGTTGCAGCGAAGAAGCTCCTAACCCACCCTACGTTGGCTTAACCACCAGAACAAATTGATTCACAGGGCACACCATCTTTATCCCTATCCAGCCTCTTATTACCACAAGTTTTTAGATGGTAATAGGCTTCCTTGCATGATGCGACAGTGCGGCAAGATTTTCTGGGAGAACAACCTGATTTACTTGCCTTTTTTTGATGTCGCTTGGTCCCATATTTAGTGGAAGATTTTTTACGGGATTTAGTGACTTTTTTAGTGGAAGATTGACGATACTTAGTGACTTTTTGCAAAGTCACATTAATCGTAACATCTCTGTCTTTTATCTCAATCCACTTTCTATTAGATTTATAACCCTTTTTTTGAACCAAAATATCATACTTTCCTGAGGAAAGATTCATATTATGTCGATATTTTGGTGTGATATTCATCACCTTTATAGTACTATTTGAGGGTATAGCATTAACCTTGAAATGATAGACTCTTTTTTGAGCCGTTGTCACTTCTTGCTCAATAAAACTTGTAAATTGTTCATCTGTGCTGTGTTTTTTAACTGGCACACATGACAAAAAACAAGACGATAATATAAACACAACCAATAATTTGTTCATTTAAATATTAAGTTCCTCCTTTAGTTGTTTTCAAACTCAGTTTTTAGGCAATTTTTCCTCCAAATTTAGTTATTCGACGTTAAAATGGCTGCAACAAGAGTTAATAACTAAAACAACGCTCTGCGTTGTTTATCTATTATAGTGTCAAATCCGATAATTTCAACACAATCCCCACAGTCTCCAAACTCACAAAAACCACTTTCGCAATTAAGCGCACAATATATTCTTCATCATCCAACCGATTCGGATCATTAACAATGCCACTCCGTTTATCCACTTTAATCCGATATTGATCAATAACCCAATCAAGGGCGGAGCGATTACCAAGTTTGTATTCAAAAGCTTCAGGTGGAATGCCGCCGAGGGTGAGGGAGTCGTTGTAAATGATTTGTCGCTTGTCGCGGGAGAGTTTCATTTTGTCGACGCGCCAGTTTAAGGGCATGTCAGGTTGAGCCATCCATTTTAAGGGGTATTCTGGTTGCTGTTCATAGTTGAGGTGCAAGTTAGCGAGTTTTTTGCCGGCGGTGGCAAAATCCCAGAAG
>QNES01000127.1 GCA_003645255.1 Gammaproteobacteria bacterium | reverse complement strand
CGTTTTCAAAATACCTTAGCAGCGTTTCAACGTGAAGGTTTAATCATTGATTTGCGCGAAGTTAAAAATATCGTGCAATCAACAGAAAGTAAATTAAATCAAGCACTTAGCAAAAAGCAGTTTGGGGAAGTGGCACAATTGGCATTGACTGGTGATGAGCTTAGAATAAAACAAATGTCATTTTGGTCAATTGTCATGCTATGGAATGAACATAAACGATATGAGGATCCTGCGAATGCTAATCAGGATGACTCCGACTCTATGATTGAAGCGACAAAAAACCTGGTGGAGGACTTATGCAAAATCTCGTTATAAAAATTGTAAAAGCACTTTCAAAAATAGAGCATGAAAAAGGACCTTTTATCGTCAAATGTTTGGTGGCTAGAAATCCTGATGATATACAATGGGATTTGGTTCTGGCTGCAAATTGGTTCGATGAAGATAGAATTCAGAGATTAAATTACTTATCCAAAAAAGTGTTATGTGATTTCGATTCCGACACCATATCACAGTTCTCTGGAATTATAGCGATTTCTCCAGACTCTCAATTAGCACAATTTTTAAAAAAAATACAGGATGAATATAAACTGTATTTTGGAAAACGGCATGTTGGTGAACAACGTATTATACAAACCGATAATAATCAAGCACCAATGGTTTTATCACTGGTTGATTTTTCAATCAGCTAGGTAGGGTGGGTAAGCGGGCGCTATGATTTTTGGCTTTATCCACGATCTATCCGCCCGCGTGCATCGGCATTTTTTTCATTCCAACGCATAATTAGCCCATCAAATTGAAACGCCGATGCACAACAAAAAGACGTTAACGACTGGCAACAGTTGATTAATTTGTTCTCGACTAATAACCAGTACAGGTCGTTTGCCACCCGGTTCCGAGCCTTTACCTGGATCAAGTGATGCGAGAAAAATATGCCATTGATAGATCATCTTTTGGTGCTACGCGCTGAATCATAGTACAACGAATTACGTGGAAAAACGAATTCTTGTTTATCAAATGAAGTTTTTGATAGTGAATACAGCCATCTTCTATTATATTTTCCGAAAATTTTTTGCTATAATCATATTAGGGATTACCGAAAATAACATATATTTTGAACGGCTTAAATTCAATGCGGTCAAGTTTTCGGATTTTAGCCATGACTTCCAATCCCCCAACTTTTTTGAAGGAAGCATTAAAAAATTTGAAAATGGGGATATTATTTTTTTGGATGTCTTTTATATTATAACTATAACGACAATTCATTTTTTCATTATGTCAGAAGCTCTTAGAAAGCAACTTTGTGAAATCATTAACCATTACGGTATAAGTGTCTGTGATAACATTTATAATTTTGAAACACAGCTCTGTAAAAGTTGTGGCAATGAATACCGACGCGAAAGGTTCATGCTAGTCAATGCATTGACTGAAAATGTGGTTTCTGATTTATTATCCCCTCCCCAAGGTATCACTCACGATACTTTATTAGCCCAGTTAGCGCAACGTTTATATGATAACTTGGGATTTGATAAAGCATTGGCTGAATGGACGATACAAAGTTGGGCTGTGGCTTTAAATGGAAGTACCGAAATACCGGAAGTGCCTGATTTGGATACACCCGAGGCGAAAATCGAATTGACGGATGAATTTGCCAAAGCCTTTGATTTAATGGAAAACACGAATCAATGTGTTTTTATTACAGGTAAAGCGGGCACGGGCAAATCTACTTTATTGCAATATTTTAAAGAAGAAACGGATAAAGATTTTGTGGTGTTGGCACCGACTGGTGTAGCTGCCCTTAATGTAGGGGGTGCGACTTTACATTCCTTCTTTAGGCTCCCCCCCCGCCCCATTCATCCTGATGAAATTAAATCACTGAGTTCAAAAAGTCGACGTAAGATTTATCAATCCGTTGACATCATTATCATAGATGAAGTTTCTATGGTAAGAGCCGATATGATGGATGTCATTGATCGTTTTATGCGTCTCAATGGTAAAAATAGTCATTTGCCATTTGGGGGCGTTCAAATGATATTCATTGGTGACTTATTTCAACTGCCGCCGGTGGTTTCTAGTGAAGAGGAGGCTAAATTATTTTCTACCACTTATCAAAGCCCTTTCTTTTTCAGTGCAAAGGTGTTTGATGAACTTGGCATGAAAATTGTAGAATTAACAAAAGTATATCGTCAAAAACAACAAGCATTTGTGGAGCTACTGAATAGTATCCGTAATAATCAGATAGGTATAAACGATATACAACGAATTAATCAGCGTTATCAACCACAGTTTGAATCGAATCTGAATGAGTATTACATTACCTTAACCACAACGAATAAGATAGCCGCGCAAATTAATGCGGCGCATTTAGAAAGGTTAACGACGCGCCAACATCACTTTGAAGGGGAAATTCAGGGCAAATTTGATAAGGGCACATTTCCGACAGATTTGCGCTTATCTCTTAAAGAAGGTGCCCAAGTGATGTTTGTGAAAAATGATAGTGATGGGCGTTGGGTGAATGGAACTTTGGGTAGGATTAAGAAAATCCAGAAGGATCAAATTCGAGTCGAAACGGCTGATAAAAACACTTACACGGTAAAACCAGTCAAGTGGGAAATAGCGAATTATCAATTTGATGAAAAAACGCATAAGTTAACGACTGAAGTAATTGGTTCATTTAAACAATATCCGCTACGATTAGCTTGGGGTATGACTATCCATAAGAGCCAGGGTAAACAATTTGATAAAGTCATTATAGATTTAGGGTGGGGTACTTTTGCTCATGGGCAATTGTATGTCGCGCTTAGTCGCTGTAAAACATTAGAGGGCTTGGTACTCAAAACCAAAGTACGCCCCAAGGATGTTATTGTGGATCAGCGTGTTGTGGTATTTTTTTCCAGCCCTGAACCATTCCAAGTGCAGCCGATTGAAAAATTGCCATTTTGAATCAGTTATCAGTTATCAGCTTTCTCAAAATTATAGGGCAATCTTTTGTGCTTGCCCTTTAACCATTAACCATTAATCATTAATTATGAATGATATTCAAAAACTTAAAACGACTAAAAATTGTAAAGGATGTCTCTTAGTTGGTGCTGATTTGAGTGAAGCTGATTTAAATGGTGTTAATTTGAATGAAGCTAATTTAATGGGGGCAGATTTGAGCCATGCTTATTTGTTTCAATCCTTTTTAGTTCAGGCTAATTTGAGTGTAGCCGCATTAATCGGAACGGATTTAAGTAATTCCGATATAAGAAATGCAGATTTTAGAGAATCCGATTTGGAAAGGGCAGATTTAAGTGAAGCGGATCTCAGTGGTGCCGATTTAAGATGGGCTAATTTGAAAAAAGCCGACTTGAGGTGGGCAGATTTATATAGGGCTAAATTAAGTGGAGTTGATTTGAGTTATGCCAATTTAACAGGAGCAGATTTGAGTGAGGCTAATTTGAATGGCGCGAATTTGAGAAAAGCTAATTTAAGCCGGGCTGATTTAAGAGGTTCCAATTTAACAGATACTAATTTAGCCGATGCTGATTTGACTGATGCAATTTGGGGCGATAATAATAAATTTTATAAGAATATGGATTTCGAGGTTTGAGTTTTTCTTCAAAAAACTAAAACCTCGAATACTAAATAGAATCACTCACGGCGACATTCTTTGCCATTAATTGTACGCTTTTTAAGCCTCGATACAAATTAACATGTAAATGATAAGCCAATCTGACTTGGTTGACATCATCGGGCAAATCACTATAAGATGTATTAAATGCTATTACGTCAATTGGTATCCCTCCGCTTTGAGAACGCACTCGCATTTTAAGGTGTTTATCTTTCAATAGCCGTCGTTCAAGCACTTCAAATTCTCCATCAAAAATAGGTTCAGGAAAATGATGCCCCCAAGGAGTCAGCATTCTTAATTGCTCAGCCAATTCTAAATTAAAGTCATCGTCTGATAATGCACCATCACTCTCAATAACCCCATGTAAATCATTCACAGATAAATATTGACGCACTTCTTCATCAAATATCTGTTGAAAAGCTTCAAATTGTGTTCGAGGTATTGTCAAACCAGCAGCCATCGCATGCCCCCCAAAAAAAGTAATCATACCAGGGTGTTTCGTTCCAATCACCTCAATAATATCGCGGAGATGAACACCTTGCACCGAGCGCCCTGATCCTCTAATTAGATTATTTTTATCATGGGTAAAAATAATCACCGGGCGATGCAAACGATCCTTAAGACGAGCCGCCAAAATACCAACGACACCTTGATGCCATTTTTCATTTAGTAAGCAAAGTCCAATTGGCAAATTATCGACATCGCCTAATTCATCAAGCATTTCTAAGGCACCAAACCGCATACTTGCCTCCTCAAGGCGACGTTCTTTATTAAAATTCTCTAGGAACTGGGCATGTTTTTTAGCACTATAATCATTATCACTCAACAGGCAAGCGATACCATCAGACATATCACCCATGCGCCCAGCCGCATTGAGGCGCGGACCTACATAAAAGGCTAAATCACTCGCCACTAAATGGCTTGGCTCACACCTAGAGATTTTTACCAGGGCACGAATACCAGGGCAACAGTAATCAGCCCGAATTCGCCGTAATCCTTGCTCAATTAAAATACGATTATTGTAATCCAGAGTAACCACATCAGCCACAGTTCCTAGTGCAACCAAATCCAGTAAATTAGCCAAATTAGGTTGCTGAAAACCTTGGGCAGTAAACCAAGCATTATCACGTAAATGTGCCCGTAAAGCCATCATCACATAAAAAATAACCCCGGCACCACAAAGGTTTTTACTCGGAAACAAATCGCCCTCTCGCTTAGGATTAATAATCGCCTCAGCCGCCGGCAATTCTTTTCCTGGTAAATGATGATCCGTTATTAATACACGCATACCCTTTTCTTTAGCCGTTTCCACACCGCTAATACTAGAAATACCATTATCTACCGTAATTAACAAATCCGCTCCTTCGCCTGGGGGGGTATAAGCCAAAAATGATTCTTTCAGGGAAAATTCAACAATTTCAGGCGTTAAACCATAACCATGTTCTTTTCGATTAGGTACTAAAAATCCCACTTTTTTTGCCCCCATTTGCTCTAACGCTTTCATCGCTACAGCACAACTAGTCGCCCCATCGGCATCATAATCTGCGACAATAAGAATACGGGCTTGTTTAACAAGTGCCTCATATAACAAAGTCACCGCATCATCTATCCCAAGTAGCAAAGTATAAGAAAGTAAATTTTGTAAACTATAATCCAATTCTTTAAGCGTTTTAACATGGCGGGCAGCCAACACCCGTTTAAGAACCGGATGAAATGTATCAGGTAAATCAATCGTATCAGGAATAGGGCGACGTTTAATAACACTGCTCATGGTATTTATTATTATCCTTTAGTTAGAATGGTGATTGGATTAACGTTGTAATAAGGGCAGTCGCGGTGGTCTGCCCCTACAATGACAACTTAAAATTAAATCGTAGGGGCGAACATTTCTGCATCAGACGTATTTGCCATTTGGCAATTTCTTCGTAGCTAAGGTGGTGGGTATCTACTGAAGGTGTCCACATACCACCAAAAATACTTTAGCGTCTTGTTTAGTGCCAGGTATCGGAGAAATCGCTAGGGGCGACACCTGAAAATTGAGTGATGGATTAATAGCTAACAGTTCATCCTAAAGTTCCACCACCGCTTCCTCAAGGCGTGATAAAGTTTCATTGCTATCATCCGCAAACCCAATGATGACACCATAATTAAGATAAGGTGTACCCGCTCGGGCGATAGCTTTTACGATTTCACAATGTTCTTGCCAAGGTAGTAACTTTAATCTCTACCATCCTTGAGATAGCGGCTCCTTCCAACCTGTGCGAGACGCTTTTGCCAATCAGCAACTTCTCCGTAGCTAAGGTGGTTGGTATCAACACACGGTGTCCAGACACTGCCATAAAGACTTGGATCATCAAAGTGTAGTAGCCCTGACTCACGCAAAGTTTCTGCTTGCGGGGTTCCCGGTATTGGAGAAATTGAAAAAGGAGCCACTTGAAAGCCCAATGATGGATTAATCGTTATTAAATCCTCATAGAGTCCCCAAATTGCTTCTTCAAGACGTGATAAAGTTTCATCATTATCATCCGCAAACCCGATAATGACACCATAACGGACATAAGGTATACCGGTTCGGACTATGGTTTTCATCACCTCACAATGTTCTTGCCACGGCAATAATTTAGTATAGTTTTCTCGTCCAAAAACAGGACGTTCAGCGGGAAGGTAAGCAAAATGGCAACCCACTTTTCCATCCCAACCCCAAAGTGCTTCGATCAATTCTTCATCGGGTCTGAAATCCATTCCCTCTTTACGATTGATGCCGCGTCCAAGTGTTGTCTTTTTAAATTCTAACCCATTTGGCCAAACAATTGCGAATCCTAAATCTCTGATGCTCTTCATAATTTCAAGAACTTCGGTTCTCCCTTCTTTCCTAACAACACGACCCAAAAATTGATCAGCAACATTAACAATGACTCGTGCACCAGCTTCTTTTTGAAGTTCAAGCCACTGTAAAACTCTTTCCGGTGACATAGCACGATACCCAAGACGGTAGTTTGGCGTTTGACAGAAATCACATTTTCTATCGCAACCAATATCGGTAAATACTGAACCAACCAGCGAGTGTTTTTCTGGAAGAGGTAAATCCTTGTATTTGGTGCCTAAGCATTGCTTGACGATTGATATATCTGGCAAAGGCCAATCTTGTGGACTTAATACTTTTTTGGCTCGCAGTGAAGGTTGAGTACCTTCAGCTAAAATGACACCTGAGAGTTCTTCTCTTGGTGTTCTGCCAAGTACATGGTCCATGATTGGTGCATTTGCAGCCCCGGATTTATCTAAAACGAGTGCAGAAGCACCAGCGGCCAAATAAGGCTGCGGTTCAGCAATCACATCAGAACCACCAATCACAACCGGCCTACCTTTGTTCGCAAGATGCTTAATGGTCATACAAGCCACTTCGCGATATTGGGAAAAGTTATTCGTTATTCCCCAAACATCATAGTCTAACGGATCAAGATCATCAATTTTCCTACCATAGTAGACTTTACTTAGTTCGGTTTCTCGCCAAGTCGCCTTACCGTATTCTTCTTGGTAATCGCCATTTTTTAGATCAATCAATTGGGCATCAAACCCGGCTGCTTGAAGGCTAGCTAACAAAACTTGTTTACTAATGAGTACATCACCTCTTGTGTCTTCGGAAAGCAAATTTTTGCCTTCTGGATCGAACAGTCCAAGTTGAGGTAATTCAACCATTCCAATTGTGGATTTCATTAAAATTGTCCTTATTGTACATATTTAAAAATACGGTGGAATATAACATTATTGATGTTGCATATAAGAACTGCCAATCTGCATCAAATGCATTTGCCACTTAACAACCTCTTTATAACTTAGATAATTGGTATCAACAGAAGGTGTCCATACACCACCGAAAATCGTTGGATCGTCAAAGCGTAGAAGCCCAGATTTATATATTAGCGAAGCTTGTGGAGTGCCGGGTATAGGAAATATCGAAACGGGTAACACTTGAAAATTGAGTGATGGATTAATGGTTAAAAGCTCTTCGTAAAGCGTTACAATAGCTTCTTCAAGGTGTAACAAAGTTTCGTCGCTGTCATCTGGAAATCCAATGATGCAACCATAAATGATATGCGGTAGTCCGGCTCGAACAATGGTTTTCATAATCTCACAATGTTCTCGCCATGGGAGCAATTTGGCGTAATTTTGCCTACCAAAAACCGGACGCTCAGCCGGAATGTAGGCAAGATAGCAACCCGTTTTTCCATCCCAACCCCAAAGTGCTTCGATCAGTTCCTCATCAGGTGTCAAGTTCAGACCTTCTTTACGATTGATACCACGTCCTAATGTGGTTTTTTTTAGTTCTAATCCATTGGGGTAAAAAACAGCAAGTTCCATCTCTCTAATTCCCTTCATAATCTTTAGGATATCTTCTCTTCCGCCTTTTTTGAGAATGCGCCCCAAAAATTGATCGGAAGAATTGATGACTCCCCAAGCACCCGCGTCTTTCTGAGCCTTAAACCACTGTAAAGTTCTATCAGGTGACATCGCACGATATCCAAGACGGTAATTAGGCGTTTGACAAAAATCACATTTCCTATCACAACCTATGTCAGCAAATACCGAACCTATCAATGCGCCCTCTTTTGGCAAACGTAAATCTTTGTAAGTTGTTCCTAAACACTGTTGAACGACAGATAATTCTGGTAATGCCCATTCTTCAGGACTTAAGAATCGTTTAGCCCGTGGTGAAGGTTGTTGACTGCTATTCGCTAACATGACACCTGAGAGTTCCTCTCTAGGAGTTTTGCCAAGCACGTAATCCATAATTGGACCATTTGCCGCACCTGATTTATCTAAAACAACTGCTACTGCACCCGCTGCAAAATAGACTTGGGGGGCTGCGATAGCATCAGAGCCTCCTACGACAACTGGTCGGCCTTTACTTGCCAAGTGCCTAATGGTCATGCGAGCAATGTCACGGTGTTGGGAAAAATTATTTGTGACTCCCCAAGCTTCATACGCTGATGGGTCAATGTCGTTTATCTTCTGGCCAAGGTATGTTTTGGTCAGTTCGGTATCGTTCCAGGTTACTTTTCCAAAAGCTTCTTGGTGTTCACCTTTTCTTAGATTAATCAACTGAGCATCAAATCCGGCGGATTGAAGATTGGCAAGCAATACTTGTTTGCTAATTAAAGCCGTACCTCTTCGGTCAGCCAGCAAATTTTTGCCGTTCGGATCAAATAATCCAAGTTCAGGTAATTCAACTATTCCAATCGTTGAATTTTTTTGTAAAATCATAAATAATTAATCCCTTATCAATGTATATTGTGACACTCTAACATCACAGAACGATTAAACAATATGTAATTCAACACGCTTACCGAGAGAGACTGCCAATGGTCTATTTTTGTTGTAAAATAATAAAAAAATCTTCGTTTGGTTTGAATACATTCAACATCATTTTTGAAGGGTCTCTGAACTGCTTTTAAACACCTTTTGAATGGGTAAATGAATATCCATTGTTTCATCAACAAGCTCGGTGTCAGGTGGAAAAACCCGGTAACGATACGGTGGAGAAAACACATATATTGTGGATAAGCTCGGTAAAACGAGCCAACACGATTTCACGTCAAGCGCAAAGTAAGCCTTTACTTTATTAGTCATCTCAGTCAAAGTCTGAGAAGTAGAGATAATTTCAATAGCGAGATCGGGCGGTGAAGGTGAACGGATAAGATCATCTAACGGTTCTGCTTCTGGCACCGGGGTTTGCCAATAGACAGAAATATCCGGTTTCAACTCAATAGTTGATTTAAATCCAAATTGGCTAATATCTAAGCCCTTTAAATCTATAGACAGTTCTGGCATTACTTCTAAACGTTCATCTTGAGCCAGCGACACAATGAGCTTACCTTGTGCCCGGCTGTGGTTTATTGAACCCATGTTTAACCTTCCATCATCAATAGTATCATGTTCAAGTTCTATTAATTCACTCATATTTATACGCCTTTATCAATAATGCTGCATTGATTGAGTTTGTCGTCAAATAGCACTGCCCATCTTCCATATAGCGACTTCTGCTGAATTGCGTGAGACCTATTTACCAATTGGCAATCACTTTATTTAAACAATATGCAACTCAACACGCTTACCGAGAGAGACTGCCGCTTGCTCAATTTGCTCAAACAAGGAAGTCTGACCAAGGTCAAGCAACCGATCAACTTGGGGTATATGCCAATGTAAACGTTGTGCCAGTTCTGCCTTGTGTACGCCCTGCGCTCTCATGGTGATATAGATATCTAGCTTAGCGCATTCTAGCGCGTCCGGCGAAACTGTGGTATGCCCATGGGCTGGACTGGGGCTAGGTAAATCGCGTTGTTCTTCTATATACATAGTTAGTGCTGTCTCCAAGGCTTCCTGGGCATACAAAAGTGCTTCGGTCCGATTCTCACCTTGGGTAATCGCCTCGGGCACGTCAGGAAAGGTCACAACAAAGCCGCCGTCTTCTTCATCAGTGCTAAGTTCAACCGGAAAATTCCACATAATTAACTCCTATTTCAATCCAAGCTGTTTTTTGATAGCTTCGATAGTTCATTTTTTCAAGTCAGTGGCGTGCATTGGCAAAACGGACTGGTGGCCATTCAAATAAACTTTTAAATGACTACCTTTGCCGGGCGCAAAGGTCGCACCTTGTTTTGCAAGCCAATGTTTAAATTTTTTGCTTTTCATAGTTTTCATCCAAGCACTTACGAAAATGCAATATTCCCCAATTGAGGTAGCCCTTTTTTCCTGCCTCTACCCAATGTTTCAAGCCACGTTTCTGATGCTCAATATAATCTTTACCAGAGGCTTCGATGAAGGCTTCATATTGAGAGTTTATTTCCTCCAAAAGACGTGCATAATGCTTAGTTAATTGTTCTGTCAGTTCAATCACTTGAATTTCTTCAAACCCCAAAGTCTTTGCAGTATTTCGATAAAAATCAAAAGACGACATTGAATCTAAATGAATCCTCTTTAAAAGAGGTTGGAGAATTTCGGTTGGACAGTCATCGCTCTGCATTGGATCGGTAAAGATAAAATGACCGCCTTTTTTCAGAACTCGGTAAACTTCTTGAAGCATTTTAACCCGATCACTACTGAATAGTAAAGCATCTTGGGACCAAACAACATCATAATATTCATTTGCCGAGGGTATTTCTTCAAAGCTGCCCTCAATCACGCGAATTTGTGAATCAAGTCCTTGCTTTTGATTTAACTCACAGTTGCGTTTATTTTGTCCTTCGCTCAGATTGAGACAATCAACAGAACAACCGATGGTTTTAGCAAGATAGCGTGCAGCACCACCATAGCCGGCACCCATATCTAACACAATGTTTGATTTATTGAATGGAACCAGTGAAGCCATTTTCTCAACCGTTTTATACATTGCTTCGTGTATAGATTCCTGCCCATCATACAAACCAATACTACAATGGTCACTGTAATTATATATTAGTTCCTGAAATGATAATACTTCCTTGCTGTTATAGTAGTCGCGTGTTCTTGACACAACGGATGGTTGTTGCATATTTAACCTCATAGATTTACTATTTTACGATAACCAAATGCCAAATCAAGTGTCACGTTGGCAATGATTTCTAGTGGATCAAGCCACGGCAAAGCCAGTTTCTCAGTCTCGTAGAACCCAACAGATAACTCACTGCACCCAGCAATTACTATTTCAGCACCGAGCGAAGCTAAATAATCAACAATGGTTCTTAAATTCTTTTGAGCTGGTGGTGAAATTTTGGAGCCGGTTGCTTTGATTCCCCAACTTAGATCATAAATTGTGTTCATGATCAATTTTTGAAATTCCGATCCTAGTTGCAGAGATATAGGAATAAAGCCAGCTTTGATTAAACTGTTATGATACAATGCGGCTCGCAATGTGCCATCGGTGCTAAGAATCCCAATTTTCTTTATATCGTGATAATTTTCAATGATAAATTCAGTGGTACAGTCGATAAGATGAATCCAAGGAATTTTAAAATGTGACTGAACCGGCTCATAAAAAGCGTGAGCAGTGTTGCAAGGAACAACTAAAAAATCCACCCCGGCTGATTCTAAGAATTTTCCATACTTAACAAGCCAAGGAACACAACTTTCTACTTTTCCTAATAAGCTTTCAGTACGATCTGGGATATTTGCAGCATTGATAAGAAGCCATAAGGGATAATCTTGATCTCGCTTAACACCTCGTTTAGTGCTTTGTTCAATCAAAATCTGTTCAAAGGTTGTGTGAGCTAAAGGGCCTAAACCTCCAATAATGCCGGGTATTGCTTTTTGTTTTAACAGAAGGTCTTTTGGAAAATTCATATAGAATAATCAGTCAACTTTTTTAGCGCGAATAAAGTAAGTCTTTTGATATAACTTTCCCTCATTTTCAAGGAGAGGTTCTGGCTGTCCTTGTTCTTTCGCGAACTGTCTAATTTGGGGCAAAAAAGGCAAATAGTAATTAGACAGTAACAGATCAACCCGTTTTATCACAGCCCAATTCGCATTACCTCGCGTATCCCAATCAATGGCGTAATCAAGTGGATAGTGACTGTCAGCTTTCACGCCCTTTCCCCAATGTTGTTCTAATAATTCAGCTGTCAGTTTACTGCCCTGTTTACTTGTCGTTACAAATAAAATTTCTCCACCGGATTTTAGAAAATCTCGTCCTTGTGTAATTAAGGCATCATTGACAATTCTTCCTCCTTTACCATTAATATTCCAATCACCGGCTGATAGTCTTTCAATATCACCTTCAAAATCAGGTATCGTGGGTGGATTGGAATAAATCATATCGACTTGCCCTTCAATTTCTGAATTTCCTTTCATGGCATCAAAGCAGTCTGATTCAATAGCATGAAGTTGCTCAGGATGGAGATTGTTCAATTTCCAGTTATGCTTAGTCATCATAATCGCTTGGGGATTAAGATCAGTGGCAATAACTTTAGCAGCACCACTTTTACGGGCAATAACGGATAGGAAACCAGAACCCGATGCAAAATCCATAACCACTTTTTGGTGACAGCCATCGGAAACAATAAATTCTCCCATTTTAATCGCAAATGGCGTAGGCGACCAAACCGCTTGATGAGTTTCTAATAGCAAATTTGTATCGATGTGATTGAGTTCAACATTCAAAATGGTACCCGATTTAACTGACTGATAGTCAGCATATTTTTCTGAATCATAAGTTATTGAAGTTTTGGATATACTGCTCATATTTTCTAAGTTCCAATTTGCTAATTAAGTAGGTAGACATAAGTATTTTAACATTTTGTTGAAGCAATTGTTATGGTATTTTATCAGGATAAAATTTCATAAATAGAGTTATTACATCTTTTTAAAATAATGTTAAAATACTTTTGT